>JANPCW010000312.1:0-3576 GCA_031431155.1 Janthinobacterium sp.
CTAATGCGCATGGCGTTCACCACGACATAAAATACCTGAGAATTTGTTTGATATAAAACTATTATGACCGCATAATGGGCTGCAATTCCCAATATCGCGGCTACCGCTCCTCCGGGCGCAGCGCGCCAGTGCAAGGATGAGGTCAATGCAAACACAAGCAGAAAGCGGTGCGCAGCAGCGCCCGGTCGAAGAACTCGATAGCATCGTGATCCGTTTCGTCGGCGATTCCGGGGACGGCATGCAGCTGACCGGCAACGGTTTTTCGATGGCGGTGGCCAAGGCCGGCCACGATTTCGCAACCCACCCGGATTATCCGTCCGAAATTCGGGCCCCGACCGGCACCCTGTTCGGCGTTTCCGGCTACCAGATCCAGTACGCTACCCACCAGGTCTTCACCTGCGGCGACGCGCCCGATGTGCTGGTGGCCATGAATCCGGCGGCGCTCAAGACCAACCTGCCCGATCTCAAGTTTGGCGGCACCGTCATCGCCAATACCGGCGCCTTTGGCGACGCCAACCTGGCCAAGGCCGGCTACCTGGGCAATCCGCTCGATGACGCCAGCCTGGAGCGCTACACCGTGCACCGGATCGACATCACGGCGCTGACCGCCAGTGCGCTGGCCGCCTCTGGCCTGTCAAAAAAAGAGATCGGACTATGCAAGAATTATTTCGCGCTTGGCTTGATGCTGTGCCTGTACAGCCGGCCGTTGGAAGTTGAAATCGATGAAATCGGCAAAAAATTCGCCAAGAAGCCGCAATTTGCCGCGGCCAACATCACCGCGCTGCGCGCCGGCTATGCCTATGCCGAGGCGACCGAGATGTTCGCCACCACCTACCAGGTGCGGCAGTCGGCGGCGCGCCCCGGCAAGTACCGCAGTATCACCGGCAACCAGGCCGCCGCGTTCGGCTGCGTGGCCGCCTCCGAGCTGTCGGGCACGCCCTTGTTCCTCGGCTCGTACCCGATCACGCCAGCCACCGACATCCTGCACGCTCTGGCCGCACTCAAGCATTTCAACGTCACCACCTTCCAGGCCGAAGATGAAATTGCCGGCATCGGCGCGACCATCGGCGCGGTCTATGGCGGCGCGCTGGGGCTGACCACCACGTCCGGCCCCGGCATGGCGTTGAAGGCCGAAGCGCTCGGGCTGGCCGTGATGCTCGAATTGCCGCTGGTGGTGATCAATGTGCAGCGCGGCGGGCCCTCGACCGGGTTGCCGACCAAGATCGAGCAATCGGACTTGCAACAGGCGCTGTACGGGCGCAACGGCGAATGCCCGCTGCCAGTGATCGCGGCCAGCTCGCCGGCCGATTGCTTCGACTGCGCGCTGGAAGCATTCCGGATCGCGGTCAAATACATGACGCCGGTAATCATGCTGTCCGACGGCGGGATCGGCAACGCGGCCGAGCCGTGGCTGATCCCAGACGTGGCCGACCTGGCGCCGCTGCCGGTGCAATACCGCACCGAGCCCGACGGCTTCGCGCCGTACGCGCGCGACGCCAATCTGGCGCGGCCCTGGGTCAGGCCGGGAACCCCCGGCATGGAACACCGGCTCGGCGGTCTGGAAAAAGATTTCCTGACAGGCAACATCTCGCAAGACCCGCTCAATCACCAGCGCATGGTCGAGGTGCGCGCGGCCAAGGTGGCCGGCATGGCGCGCGACATCCCGGCCTCGAAGGTGACGGGCCCTGCCGACGCTGACTTGCTGATCGTCGGCTGGGGCAGCACTTGCGGCAGTATCGCCCAAGCGCGCGAAAAGGCGGAGGCGGCCGGCAAGTCGGTCGCCCACGTTCACTTGCGCCATCTGAACCCGCTGCCAAACGACCTCGGCGCCATCCTCGGGCGCTACCGTCAGGTGCTGGTGCCAGAACTGAATCTGGGGCAACTGTCGAAACTGCTGCGCGAACGCTACCTGGTCGACGTGCTCTCGATGTGCAAGGTGCAGGGTAAGCCGTTCAAGGTAGCGGAAATCTACCAACGCATCATGGAATTGGGCTGAAGTAAACTGAGCTGAGGAAACCAACATGAACCAGATGAACGACGCGATTCGGATTGCAGTTGCCAAGGCCCCGGGCTTGACGAAGAAGGATTTCGAATCGAACCAGGATGTGCGCTGGTGCCCCGGCTGCGGCGATTACGCTGTTCTGGCGCAAGTGCAGAAACTGTTGCCCACGCTCGGGATAGCGCGCGAGAACTTTGCCTTCATCTCCGGCATTGGCTGCTCCAGCCGGTTTCCGTACTACATGGAAACCTATGGCATGCACAGCATCCACGGCCGCGCGCCGGCCATTGCCAGCGGCCTGAAGCTGGCGCGGCCCGAGCTGTCGGTCTGGGTCGTGACCGGCGACGGCGATGCGCTGGCGATCGGCGGCAACCATTTTATCCACGCGATGCGGCGTAACGTCGGACTGAAGATCCTCCTGCTCAACAACCGCATCTACGGCTTGACCAAGGGCCAGTATTCGCCGACCTCGGAAATGGGTACCAAGACCAAGACCTCGCCGCTCGGCAGCATCGACCGCCCGTTCAATCCTCTGGCACTGGCACTCGGTGCCGGGGCCACGTTCGTGGCGCGCGCAGTCGATACCGACCTACCGAACCTGCAACGGGTACTGGCGCGCGCGGCGCAGCACCAGGGTACGGCCTTGGTCGAAATTCTACAGAACTGCATTGTGTTCAACGACGGCGCGTACGATGCGCTGACCGATAAAAAGACCCGGGCCGAGGCCCGCATCGTGCTCGAACATGGCCAACCGCTATTGTTTGGCAATGATGGCAAGCGCGGCATCCGGCTGCGGGGCTTGACCCCGGAAGTGGTCACCATCGGCGAGGATGGGGTCACGGAGGCGGACTTGATGGTGCATGATGAAACGAGCAGCGCGGCAGCGTTCCTGCTGGCGGCGTTCGAAGGGCCCGGCTTGCCGGTGCCGCTGGGCGTGTTGCGCGCGCTCGACCTGCCAAGTTACCAGCAGCGCAATGACGAGCAAGCCGCCAATGCGCGCCAGGCCAAGGGCAAAGGCACGCTCGATAGCCTGCTCAACAGCGGCGACACATGGACCATAGGACCATAGGACCATAGGACCATAGGCCCATAGGCTGAGTTTTTCAATAAAGGAGCATCAAATGGCATTGATAATTAACGACGACTGCATCAACTGCGCAGTGTGCGAACCGGAATGCCCGAACAGCGCGATCACATCGGGGGACGGCATTTTTGTCGTCGATCCGGACCGGTGCACGGAATGCGTCGGGTATTTTTCGGATTCGCAATGCACCGACGTGTGCCCGGTCGACTGCATCGTCGTCGATCCGATGCGGGTCGAGTCGACCGAGCAGTTGCAGGCAAAATTTGCGCGCATCGAGGCGGGAGAGGCGGCCTGATAAGACCGAATATCGTGAAAACCAAATCGTAGGGCGGAAAAGCGAAGCGCCTTCCGCCGGATCGAAATGGCGGAAGGCGCTAGTGTAGTGTTGCATTCTTGTTGATCCGTATTGAAATGGAGCGCTTTTCCGTCTATCCTTGCATGATCGATAGGAGAGCGCGAATGCGAATTGCGACTGAGATTCTGCTGACAAATG
>JANPCW010000313.1:0-16037 GCA_031431155.1 Janthinobacterium sp.
GTCGAGACCTGCCCCGCCGAGGTCTTCCACTTCGGCGATGCCAATGACCCGGCCTCGGCCTACTCACGCTTCGTCGCCAGCGCCAAGGGCCCTGAACTGAAGGTGCTCAAGCCCGAAGAAAAAACGCAACCCCGGGTGAGCTACCGCGGCCACCATGTGCCGATGGAGGCCAAGGTGCCCAAGGGCCGGGTGCACGACCCCTTCTCCTACGAGATCGAAACCTGGACCCAGACCCAGAGCCATGTGCCCCCGGCGCAGCGCGTGGTCTGGATGAAACCTGGCAAGGTCTAGGAGGCCCCATGAAGAAGACATCGACGATCCCGTCGCGCCGCCGCATGCTCAAGGGCAGCCTGGGCGCGCTGGGCAGCTTGGGCCTGGGCCAGACCATCAGCCTGGTGCCGGGTGAGGCCCAGGCAGCCCGCCCGCTGATCGGCCAGCGCAAGGCGAAGCGCCGCGGCAACGGCCGTGGCCGGTTGAAGAATGACTATTCGAAGGCCAAGATCATCAAGAGCGTCTGCCTGAACTGCAGCACGGTCTGTGGCATCCAGGGTTATGTGATCGATGGCCGGCTGGTCAAGGTGGGCGGCAACCCCGAAGACCCCAACAACGGCAAGAGCCTGTGCGCCAAAGGCCAGAGCGGGCCCACCATCAATGACTATGCCGACCGCCTGCTCTACCCGCTGCAACGGGTGGGAAAAAAGGGTGAAGGCAAGTTCGAGCGGATCAGCTGGGAGCAGGCCTTGTCGACCATCGCGGCGCGCCTGAAACCGATTGCGGCCAGGGACCCGCAAGCGATCCTGCCGTACAGCTACTGCGGCACGATGGGGCTGGTGCAGGGCGAATCGATGTCGGCGCGCTTTTTCCACCAGCTGGGGGCGTCCCTGCTGGACCGTACCATTTGCGCCACGGCCGGTTTCACCGGCTACAAATACACGATAGGCGCCACCATCGGCACCGACCTCGAACAATTCCAACACGCGCGACTGATCCTGATCTGGGGCGGCAATCCGATCGCATCGAACCTGCATTTCTGGATGCGGGCGCAGGAAGCGAAGCGGCGCGGCGCGACCCTGATCGCGATCGATCCATACCGCTCGCTGACGGCCGAGAAGTGCCACCAGCACATTGCCCTGTTGCCCGGCACCGACGCCGCGCTGGCGCTGGGCATGATGCATGTCCTGATCGCGGAAGACTTGCTCGATCACGACTATATCGCGCGCCACACCGTGGGCTTCGAGCAGCTCAAAGAGCGCGCCAGCGAATGGCCGCCCGAGCGCGTGGCAGAAACCTGCGGCATCACGGTCAAGGAAGTGCTCGACCTGGCACGCCTGTACGGCCAGAGCGCAAAGAACGGCGAGGCGGTCGCGATCCGCACCAACTACGGCGTGCAGCGCGTGCGCGGCGGCGGCATGTCGGTGCGCGCCATTGCCTGCCTGCCGGCCCTGGTGGGTGCCTGGCGCCACCCGGCCGGCGGCATCTTGCTATCGTCCTCCGGCTCGTTCCCGGCCAACCGCCACGCCCTGCAGCGCCCGGACCTGCTGCAGCGCACGCCGCGCACCATCAACATGAGCACCATCGGCGACGATCTGCTGCGCCCTGCATCGCCCGAGTTCGGGCCGAAGATTGAAGCGGTGATCGTCTATAACGCCAATCCGCTCGCGATTGCGCCCGATTCGGCCAAGGTGCGGCAGGGCTTCGAGCGCGAAGACCTGTTTACCGTCGTGCTCGAACACTTCCAGACCGACAGCGCCGACTACGCCGATATTGTGCTGCCCGCCACCACCCAGCTCGAGCACATCGACGCCCACTTGGCCTACGGTCACCTGTACATGATGGCCAACAACGCGGCCATCGCGCCGTTGGGCGAAGCCAAGCCGAACACGGAAATCTTCCGCTTGCTGGCCGCGCAGATGGGCTTTGACGACCCGTGCTTCCAAGAGGGAGACGACGCGCTGGCGGCCCAGGCGTTCAATGCGCAGGATGCGCGCGCGATCCATTTCGACTGGGAATCGCTCAAGCAAAAAGGCTGGCAAAAACTGAACATGCCGGCCGCGCCGTTCGCCGATGGCGGCTTCCCCACGCCATCGGGCAAGTGCGAATTCTACAGCGCCAGCATGTTGGCCGATGGTCTCGATCCTGTGCCGGCCTATATCCCGCCCTACGAGTCGGTGGCGAGCAATCCGTTGCTGGCGGCAAAATACCCGCTGGCGATGATTTCTCCGCCAGCGCGCAACTTTCTCAATTCGAGCTTCGTGAACGTGACAAGCCTGCGCGCGGCCGAAGGCGAGCCGCACCTGGACATTCATCCCGACGACAGCGCCGCGCGCGGGATTGCCAACGGCGAGATGGTGCGCATTTTCAATGACCGCGGCTCCTTTGTGGCAAAGGCGCGCGTCACCCCGAAAGCGCGCGCCGGTCTGGTGGTGGCCCTATCGGTATGGTGGAAGAAGCTGGCCAGCGACGGCAAGAACGCCAACGAAGTAACCAGCCAGCGTCTGACCGACATGGGGCGCGCCCCCACGTTTTACGATCTGCTGGTGCAGGTCGAACGAGTCGGCGTCTGACGGCGCCATCTGGAAGGAGCACGATGAATCAGCAGCAAGGTCGCACGGTCTTGTCGGTGATGCGGCTGCTGGCCTTGGGCGCAGCGATCGCTCTGACCGGCGCTTGCGCCAGTGTCAACTATTACGCCCAGGCGGCCGGCGGTCAGCTGGCGCTGGTATCGGGCGCGATCCCGATCGACCAGTTGATCGCCGACGCCGCTACCGATCATAAGCTCAAGCTAAGGCTGGAAAAGGCGCGCGAGATCCGCCGCTTCGCGGTGCGCGAACTTGGCTTGCCCGACAATGCAAGTTACAAGAACTATTCGCCGCTGACCCGTCCCTACGTGCTGTGGAACGTCGTGGCCACGCCCGAGCTGTCGCTCAAGCCTTTGCAATCGTGCTTCCCGGTGGCTGGCTGCGTCAGCTACCGCGGCTATTACAGCCGCACCGATGCGCAGGAATACGCCCGCCAGTTGCGCGCCGCCGGCAACGATGTCCAGATCGGCGGCGTCACCGCCTATTCCACGCTGGGCTGGTTCAACGACCCCGTCATTTCCACGTTTATTCATTCTTCCGACGCCGAGCTGGCCCGGCTGCTGTTCCACGAGCTGGCGCATCAGATGGTCTATGTGGCAGGCGATTCGCGCTTCAACGAGTCGTTCGCCAGCGCCGTGGAGGAAGTTGGCGTGCAGCGCTGGCTGGTCGGCCACGGCGACGCGGCCATGCGCGAAAGTTACCAACAAAACGTCGCGCACAAGCACGATTTTCTCGCTCTGTTATTGACGCATCGGCGTGCGCTGGAACAGAACTACGGGCAGCCGATCGGCGACGCTAGGAAACGGGAAAGCAAGGCGCGCATTTTTGCCGCGTTGAAGGACGATTACCAACTCTTGAAAGCGGGCTGGGGCGGCTTTGCCGGGTATGACCGCTGGTTCTCTGAACCGTTGACCAATGCCCACCTGGCCTCGGTGGCCACCTACAATGATTTCGTGCCGGCATTTCGCGCGCTGCTGGCGCAGGAAAAGAGCTTCCCGAAATTCTATCAGGCGGTGCGCGAACTGGCGCAATTGAAGCGCCCGGAGCGCGATCGTCGGCTCACGCAATTGAACCAGCCGTGACGTGCGGATGCTGCGTCGCAGCATTGCGCATTGCTAGAGTCATTGCTCAAATACCACCAAAAGTACTTGCGTCCCAGCGTGCTGCCCGCTAGCATCACAAGCGGTGCAGCCCAGCGAACGCCCTGCGAGCACGATGGTGCATGCTCACCGAGACGGCTTGCCGGATCCTATAACGATAAGAATTTTTGAGACTAGAGGCGTACGATGGATAAAATTTGGTTGAAGTCCTACCCACCGGGTGTTCCGGCTGAAATCGACCCGAGCCAATACCGCTCGCTGGTGCACCTGCTGGAAGAAGCTTTCCAAAAATTCGCGGGCCGCAATGCCTACGTCTGCATGGACAAGTTCCTCACGTATGCCGAGCTCGACGCCTACTCGAAGCAGTTGGGCGCCTGGCTCCAGAGCTGCGGCTTGAAGAAGGGCGCGCGCGTGGCCATCATGATGCCCAACGTGCTGCAGTATCCGATCGCGATCGCCGCGATCTTGCGCGCCGGTTTTACCGTGGTCAACGTCAACCCGCTGTACACCCCGCGCGAGTTGGAGCATCAGCTGAAGGATTCCGGCAGCGAAGCGATCATTATTCTCGAAAACTTCGCGACCACGCTTGAGCAGGTGCTCAGCAAGACCGCCGTCAAGCACATCATTGTCGCAAACATGGGCGAGATGCTGGGCGGCGTCAAAGGAATGCTGGTCAATTTCGTGGTGCGTAACGTCAAGAAAATGGTGCCGGCGTTTTCGCTGCCCAATGCCGTGCGCTTCAAGGCGGCGCTGGCGCAGGGCGCGCGCATGAAGCTGACGCCGGTCGAACTGGGACAGGCCGATGTCGCTTTCTTGCAATACACGGGCGGCACCACCGGGGTGTCGAAGGGCGCCACATTGACGCACCGCAACATCATCGCCAATGTGCTGCAAAGTGAGGCATGGTCCACGCCTGCGCTGGTCAAGGCGCCGGTGATCGACCCGCTGACCATCGTGTGTGCGTTGCCGCTGTACCATATTTTCGCGCTGACGGCCTGCGCAATGTGGGGCACCCGGGTCGGTGCACTCAATATCCTGATCCCGAATCCGCGCGATATTGGCGGCTTCATCAAGGAGATGGCCAAGTATAAGATCAACATGCTGCCGGCCGTGAATACCCTGTACAACGCGCTGCTGAATCACCCCGATTTTGCCAAACTGGACTTTTCCCAGCTCAAAATTTCCAACGGCGGCGGGATGGCGGTGCAGCAAACCGTCAACGACAAGTGGAAAAAGGCCACCGGCAGTTGCATCATCGAAGGTTACGGCCTGTCCGAGACGTCGCCGGTGGCCACCTGCAACCGGGCCGACATGACCGTCTTTTCCGCCACCATCGGTTTGCCGGTGCCGTCTACCGAGATTGCGATCCTGGACGACGACGGTCATCCGGTGGCGCTGGGCCAGCCCGGCGAAATCGCGATCCGCGGACCGCAGGTCATGGCCGGTTACTGGAATCGGCCGGACGAGACCGCCAAGGTCATGACCCCCGACGGCTTCTTCAAGTCGGGCGACGTGGGCGTGATGGATGAGAACGGCTATGTGAAGATTGTCGACCGCAAGAAGGACATGATCCTGGTATCGGGCTTTAACGTTTATCCGAATGAGCTCGAAGGCGTGATCGCGGCCCATCCCGGGGTGCTCGAATGTGCTTGCGTCGGCGTGCCGGACGAGTATTCGGGCGAGGCGGTCAAAGTCTTTGTCGTGCGCAAGGACCCGACCCTCACCGCCGAGCAATTGATGGCCTATTGCAAAGAGCAGTTCACCGGCTACAAGAAACCGAAATACATCGAGTTCCGCGACGAATTGCCAAAAACCAACGTTGGCAAGATCCTGCGCCGCGTTTTGCGCGACGAGAAGAAGGCGGCATAGCGCTTGCTGAAAGATGGCCGGCCTCGAAAAAACCGCCTGGTAGCCAGGCGGTTTTTCGCTCAGCTGAACGAATTTGAAATCAAGAAACACGAGGCATAGATGGACAAGTTTTGGCTTAAGTCGTACCCCGAAGGCGTTCCTGCAGAAATCGACAGCACACAGTACCGTTCCTTGACGCATTTGATGGAAGAGGCATTTCGCAAGTACGCCGAGCGCAACGCCTACGTCTGCATGGACAAGTTCCTCACCTATGCCGAACTGGACAAGCTATCCCAGCAGATGGGCGCCTGGCTGCAAGACAAGGGCTTGAAGCCGGGCGCGCGGGTTGCGATCATGATGCCCAACATCCTGCAATATCCGGTCGCGATGGCGGCCGTGATGCGCGCCGGGTATACGGTAGTGAACGTCAACCCGCTCTACACGCCGCGCGAATTGTTGCATCAACTCAATGACTCGGGCACCGAGGCAATCGTGGTGCTGGAAAATTTCGCCACCACGCTCGAACAAGTTGTCGACAAGACCCTGGTCAAGCACATCATCGTGGCGACCATGGGCGACATGCTGGGTGGCGTGAAAGGGGCGCTGGTCAATTTCGCGGTGCGCAAGGTCAAGAAAATGGTGCCGGCCTATTCACTGCCGGGCGCGATTTCGTTCAAGAAAATGCTGTCCGAAGGCGCGCGCCTGACGCTCAAGCCGGTCAAGCAGGGCCATGACGACATCGCCTTTCTCCAATATACGGGCGGCACCACGGGCGTCTCGAAGGGCGCCGTGCTGCTGCACCGTAACGTCATCGCCAACGTACTGCAAAACGAAGCCTGGTTGCAACCGACCCTGCGCACGTTGCCCCAGGACCAGCAACTGGTGTTCGTGTGCGCCTTGCCGCTCTATCACATTTATTCCCTGACGGTCGGTTCCTTGATGAGCACACGGCTTGGCGGCATGAATATCCTGATTCCGAATCCGCGCGACATGCCCGGCTTCGTCAAGGAACTGGCCAAGTACAAGGTCAATATTTTTCCGGCCGTCAATACGCTGTACAACGGTTTGCTCAACAACGCCGAATTCGCCAAACTCGATTTCTCCAGCTACAAGGTGTGCAATGGCGGCGGGATGGCGGTGCAGCAAACGGTGGCCGACAAGTGGCTCAAGCTGACTCATTGCCCGATCGTGGAAGGGTATGGCTTGTCGGAAACCTCGCCGGTGGCAACCGTCAACCGTTGCGACATCAAGGAATTTACCGGCACCATCGGCTTGCCGCTGCCCTCGACCGAGATCATGATTCTCGATGACGAAGGGGTTCCGGTGCCGTTAGGGCAGGCGGGGGAAATTGCGATCCGCGGGCCGCAGGTGATGGCCGGCTATTGGCAGCGCGACGACGAAACCGCGCAATCGATGACGCCCGATGGTTTCTTCAAGACCGGTGACGTCGGTATCATGGATGAGCGTGGTTATACCCGCATCGTCGACCGCAAGAAAGACATGATTCTGGTTTCCGGTTTCAATGTCTATCCGAACGAGCTTGAAGGCGTGATCGCGGCCCATCCGGGGGTGCTCGAGTGCGCCTGCATCGGGGTGCCGGACAAGAACTCGGGCGAAGCGGTCAAACTGTTTGTGGTGCGCAAGGACCCGAACCTGACGGTCGAGCAGCTGATGGATTATTGTAAGGAACAGCTGACCGCGTACAAAAAGCCGAAATACATCGAGTTCCGCAGCGAGTTGCCCAAGACCAACGTGGGCAAGATCCTGCGCCGCGAATTGCGCGACGCCAAGCAGCCAGCCTAGGCGCTGCCGGCGCCGGCGCGCTCCTGCTATTGGCGCCCGGTGCCCGGCTTGCCGTCGGCAACCACAAACGTGGCCAGGGTTGCCAGCGGCGAGTCCTTGTCATGGACGTCCGCCAGGCCCTGGAACAAGGTCGTGGTTTGGCTTGGCGTAATTTCCAATAGCATGAAGCCGCGCTTATCGCTGCGCCCGTACTTGATGTGTGGGTTGTACGCCAGATATTGCTCGGTGCGGGCCTGGGGCCTTGAGCTTGAGGACACCGACGTTCCGCAAAATTCGGTGGCCAGCACCGGATTTTGCGCCGACACCGGCGCGCCGACATCGCGCCGCAGATCGGCCGCGTAAAACGTGTGCACGTCGCCGGCGAGCACGATCGGATTGGCCGCCGCGCTCGATTCGAACGCGTCATATATGCGTTCGCGCGCCAGCGGATAGCCATCCCACCCATCGGTCCAGATCCGTCCATCGCCGGCGCGCAGAATTGGCGTCTGGCTGGAAGGCGCCATCAGCGTTTGCTGGGCCAGAATATTCCAGCGCGCCTTCGACGTGGTTAGGCCCGCGCGTAACCAAGCCTCCTGCTCGGCCCCGAGCATCGAACGGGCGGGCTCTTGTAGCGCATTGCAGTCATGCCGGTGCACCGAATTGGAACCGCCACGCCCCGGCTTGGAGCAAGCCTGGTAAGTGCGGTACTGGCGGCTGTCGAGCACATGAAAGCGCGCCAGTCGACCCCAATCGTAACGTTGATGGATGCGCAGCGAGCCGAACCCGTTCCCGCTCGCCAGCCGCACCGGCATGTGCTCATAGAACGCCTGGTAAGCGCTGGCGCGACGGGCCGCGAAATCGGGATCAAGTCGTTCATCGCGCTCGTTCGCGTAATCGTTGGCCACTTCGTGATCGTCCCAGGTCACGATCCAAGGCGCAGCCAGGTGCGCTGCCTGCAGTTGCGGGTCGCTCTTGTACTGGGCGTAGCGGGCACGGTAGGCGTCCAGCGTAAAACTCTCGTCGACGCGGCGCGCCGCCGCAGGATGTTCAAGCTGGTAAGGGCCCCATTCATAGATGTAATCGCCCAGGAACGCGATCAGATCGGGCGCGGCCGCTGCGATATGGCGGTGCGCCGCGTAGGTGCCGAACTCCCAGTGCTGGCAGGAAGCAACCGCCAGCCGCAGCAAACCGGGCAGCGCATCGGCCTGTGGCGCGGTGCGGGTGCGACCGACCGGGCTGACCGCATCGCCGAACATGAAGCGGTACCAATACCAGCGATCCGGCGCCAGTGCCGGCACCTCGACATGCACGCTGTGCGCTAGCGCCGGCAGTGCGGCGGCGAGCCCCTTGGCTGCGATCCGCGCAAACGCTTCATCCTCGGCCATCTCCCAGCGCACGGGCAGCGCCACGGCAGGCATGGCGGCGCTATTCAAGGGGTCGGGCAGGATGCGGGTCCATAGCACCACCGAGTCCGGCAATGGCGAGCCGGACGCCACCCCGAGACTAAATGGATATCCTTGTGGCAGCAAAGAGGCGCCACTGCCGGCGCGGTGCAGACCAATGCCCAGCGCCGCCAGCGATGCGAGCCGGGCGGCGTTGAGCAAAAAAAGCCGGCGCGCTTGATCCATGACGGCACCTCGACAAACCTAAAAAGAGCTGAGCAGGCTTTCCAGCGGCGGCAACACGCGCGGCTTGCGGTCGTCGCCGGTGGCCACATAAGTCAAGGTCGCTTCCGTCACCTTGACGATGTCGGCCTGCAGCCGGTTGCGCTCGGCAAACACTTCGACGTAGACGGTGATCGAGGTATTGCCGACTTTGACGATATCGGCGTAGAAGGACAGCAAATCGCCGACGAATACCGGGTGTTTGAACAGGAACGAGTTGACGGCAATGGTTGCCACGCGGCCGTTGGCGCGCCGCGTGGCGGGTAGGGAGCCGGCGATATCGACCTGCGCCATGATCCAGCCGCCGAATACGTCGCCATACACGTTGGCATCGGACGGGGCCGGCATGACACGCAGCTGCGGCATTTTCCCGAGCGGCAAGCCCGATTGTGCGGCATTGACGGGCAAGTTTTGTGGGGTCGTCATCGTGAATTCTCGTGAAAGGCTACAATCGTTTAGATTGAACCACAAAATACAGACCTCCGCCATGCGCCGTTCCTCGTACTCGACTTCCCCTCCGCCATCTGCGGCCGCTGCCGCTGCAAGCCTCGGTCCGCCGCGCGGCGATTGGGCCACCCTGAAAACCCTGTTTCCCTATTTATGGGTCTACAAATGGCGGGTGCTGCTGGCGCTGCTATGCCTGGTGGGCGCAAAGATGGCCAACGTCGGGGTGCCGCTGGTGCTCAAGGTCCTGATCGACAAGATGAGCATTTCGCCGAGCAATCCGCAGGCGCTGCTGGTGTTGCCGCTGGGGATATTGGTGGCCTACGGCGCCCTGCGCCTGTCCACCACCCTGTTTACCGAACTGCGCGAATTCATGTTCGCCAAAGTGACGCAACGCGCGGTGCGCACCATCGCGCTGAACGTGTTCCGCCATCTGCATGCGCTGTCGTTGCGCTTTCACCTGAATCGTCAAACCGGCGGGATGACGCGCGATATCGAGCGCGGCACGCGCGGCGTGAGCTCGCTCATTTCCTACACCTTGTTCAACATCCTGCCGACCCTGGTCGAAATCACGCTGGTGCTCGGTTACCTGGTGACCCACTACGATATCTGGTTTTCCATCATCACCGGGGTCGCGCTGGTGCTGTACATTTTCTTCACGGTCATGATCACCGACTGGCGCACCCATTTCCGGCGCACCATGAACGATCTCGATTCGAAGGCCAGTACCAAGGCCATCGATTCCCTGATCAATTACGAGACCGTCAAATATTTCGGCAATGAGGACTATGAAGCACGCCGCTATGACGAAGGTTTGAAGCGGTTCGAGTCGGCCGCCGTCAAGTCGCAAACCTCGCTGTCGCTGCTCAACACGGGCCAGTCGCTGATCATTGCCACTACCGTCACCCTGATCCTGTGGCGCGCGACTCAGGGCGTGATCGATGGCACCATGACGCTGGGCGACCTGGTGCTGGTCAACACGTTCATGATCCAGCTCTACGTTCCGCTCAATTTCCTGGGCGTGATTTACCGCGAGATCAAGCAAAGCCTGGCCGACATGGAACGCCTGTTCGCGCTGCTGGGCCAGCACCGCGAAATCGCCGATGACGACGCGGCGCGGCCGCTGGTGGCGGCCGGCGCCCAGGTGCGCTTTTCGCATGTCGACTTCAGCTATGAAGCCAAGCGCCAGATCCTGTTCGATGTCGACTTCACGATTGCGGCCGGCACCACCACCGCAGTGGTTGGCCACAGCGGATCGGGCAAGTCGACCCTGGCGCGCCTGTTGTTCCGGTTCTATGAAGTGAACCAGGGCAGCATCACGATCGACGGCCAGGACCTGCGCCGGGTCACGCAGGCCTCGCTGCGGGGCGCGATCGGGATCGTGCCGCAGGATACCGTGCTGTTTAACGACACCATCGAATACAACATCGCCTATGGCAAGCCGGGCGCGTCGAAAGAGGAAATCATCGCCGCGGCCAAGGCCGCCTCGATCCACGATTTCATCGAAAGCCTGCCGGACGGCTACGCCTCGATGGTCGGCGAGCGCGGCCTGAAATTGTCGGGCGGCGAAAAGCAGCGGGTGGCGATCGCGCGCACCCTGCTCAAGAATCCGGCGATCCTGATCTTTGACGAGGCCACCTCGGCGCTCGATTCCAAGGCCGAGCAGGCGATCCAGGCCCAACTGAAGGAAATCGCGAAGAACCGCACCACGCTGGTGATCGCGCACCGGCTCTCGACCGTGTCCGACGCCCAACAAATCCTGGTGCTCGACCATGGCCGCATCGTCGAGCGCGGCACCCATGCCACGCTACTGGCCGCCAACGGCATGTACGCCCAGATGTGGCAGCGCCAGCAAGCGCGCCAGGACGAGGATGTGATGGGCGCTGAACTGGTGGAATGATGCTCGTGCAAGAATGCTACAAAGCGTGTACCAGATGGTTAGCCCAAGTTCAATTTGGGCGAACTTGCCGAAATCGAGCCTTCCTGAGCAAAAATGAAATAAAATCGCGGTGGGATGAGTGCCTAAGGCATAGTCGCAATCAAACATCTGGCCCTCGGGCCTACTCCAGGAGAGACAATGAAATTTGCTAAATGCATCGCAGCACTGTTGAGCGCCGGCGTCATCGGCGGCATGGCCCCGGCCCAAGCGCAAGAGCTGACCGGCACCCTCGCCAAGATCAAGAGCAGCGGTTCGATCACGCTTGGCGTGCGCGACGGTTCGATCCCGTTCTCCTACCTCGACGACAAGCAGCAGTATCAGGGTTACTCGGTGGATCTATGCATGAAGGCCGTGACCGCCGTGCAAAAGCATCTCGGCCTGACGGCGCTCAAAGTGGTGATGAACCCGGTCACCTCGGCCAACCGCATCCCGCTGATGGCCAATGGCACCATCGACCTTGAATGTGGCTCGACCACCAACAACATCGAGCGCCAGCAGCAGGTCGCGTTCGCGCCAACCATGTTCGTGATCGCGAACCGTTTGCTGGCCAAGAAAGCGTCCGGCATCAAGTCACTGGCCGACATGAAGGGCAAAACCCTGGTGGCCACCGCCGGCACCACGACCCTCAAGCAAATGACGATCCTCAACAACGAGAAAAGCCTCGGCATGAACATCGTCGTCGGCAAGGACCATCCCGAGTCGTTCCTGATGGTGGAAACCGGCCGCGCAGTGGCTGAAGCGAACGACGACATTTTGCTGGCATCGCAAGCGGCAGGTTCCAAGAACCCGGGCGAGTATGAGATCACCAAGGAAGCGTTGTCGGTCGAGCCGTACGGCATCATGATGCGACGCAACGACCCAGCTTTCAAGAAAGTGGTCGACGATGCGCTTATCAAGTTCTACAAGTCGGACGACTATAACCGTGTCTACACCAAATGGTTCTTGAAGCCGATTCCGCCGAAGAACATCAATCTGAACTTCCCGATGTCGCCCGAACTGAAAGCGGTGCTCGCCAAACCAACCGATTCGGGCGATCCAGCAGCATACGCGGCGATGCCGGAAGCGCAACAGGCAGCGAGCAAGAAAAAGAAGTAATCACGCGTGCGTAGTCATCCGGGGGGCGCAAGCCTCCCGTTTCGTTTGGCGCAGCAACAGCGCTGGCATGCAACAGGATTGAACGGAAAGAAATCATCATGAATTACAACTGGAATTGGCGCATCTTCTGGGAGACTTCACCCGATGGCGTGAGCACCTACATGGACACCCTGTGGTCCGGCTTGATGTGGACCATGGCCACGGCGTTGTCGGCCTGGATCATGGCGCTGGTGCTGGGGCTGGTGATCGGCACCATCCGCACCACGCCCAACAAGTGGGTCTTGCGGCTGGCCAATGGCTATGTTGAGTTGTTCCGCAACGTGCCGCTGCTGGTGCAGATGTTCCTGTGGTATTTCGTGATGCCGGAGCTGCTGCCGCAGGCCAGCGGCGACTGGCTCAAATCGCTGCCGAACGCGCCCTTCATCACGGCCGTGCTCTGTCTCGGTTTCTTCACCTCGTCGCGCGTCGCGGTGCAAGTGACGACCGGTATCGAGGCTTTGCCACGCGGACAAAAACTGGCCGGTACCGCGCTCGGCCTGACCTTGCCGCAGACCTATCGCTTCATCTTGCTGCCGATGGCGGCGCGCGTGATCTTGCCGCCGCTGACCAGCGAATTTTTGAATATTATCAAGAACAGTTCGGTGGCCCTGACCATCGGCCTGATGGAGCTGACTGCCAGTGCGCGTGCGATCCAGGAGTTCTCGTTCCAGGTGTTCGAGGCGTTCACGGCCGCCACCATCATCTACGTCGTGGTCAATGTCTTCATCGTCGCCCTGATGCATTTTATCGAGAAAAAAGTCGCGATCCCCGGCTTCATCGTGGCCGGCACGGCGAATGCGGGAGGCCACTGATATGTTCAGTAATTTCGATTTCGACGTCATTTCCCGTTCCTGGGTCTACCTGTTCCAGACCGGAATGGTGTTCACCCTGAAGCTGACCTTCCTGGCGATGGCCGGCGGGATTATTGTTGGCACCATCCTGGCGCTGATGCGCCTGTCGAGCATCAAGGCGATGTCGCTGTTCGCCTCCGGTTACGTCAACCTGATACGATCCGTCCCGTTGGTGCTGGTCATCTTCTGGTTCTATTTTCTGGTGCCGTATATCGCGGCCTGGGTGATCGGGGCCAGCGAGCCGGTGAAGGTGGGAGCGTTTCAGTCGGCCCTGATCACCTTCATCATGTTCGAGGCGGCCTATTATTGCGAGATCATGCGCAGCGGCATCCAGTCGATCCCGCGCGGGCAGGTCTGGGCCGGGCAGGCGATGGGCATGAACTACCGCCAGACCATGAGCCATATCGTGCTGCCGCAGGCGTTTCGCAACATGATCCCGATCTTGCTCACGCAAACCATCGTGCTGTTCCAGGACGTGTCGCTGGTGTACGTGTTGTCGATCCCCGATTTTGTCGGCGCCGCCAGCAAGGTCGCGCAGCGCGACGGGCGCCTGGTCGAGATGTATTTATTCGTGGCCGTGGTGTATTTCGTCTTGTGCCTGGCGCTGTCGGTGCTGGTCAAGCAACTGCAAAAACGCGTTGCCATTATCAGATAAATTAGCTCTAAATCAGATCAGCTGCGCGCAGTGGGCTGACGGATCAGCAAAAAACAAAGACGGAGAAATACGATGATCGAAATCAAAAACGTAAGCAAGTGGTATGGCCATTTCCAGGTGCTGACCGACTGTACCACCCAGGTCGCCAAGGGTGATGTCGTGGTCATTTGCGGCCCATCCGGTTCCGGCAAGTCGACCCTGATCAAGACCGTTAACGGGCTCGAACCAATCCAGAAGGGCGAGATCATAGTCGATGGCGTGTCGGTGGGCGACCCGAAGACAAATCTGTCGAAGCTGCGCGCGCGCATCGGCATGGTGTTCCAGAACTTTGAATTGTTTCCCCACCTGTCGGTGCGCGAAAACCTCACGATCGGCCAGATCAAGGTGCTCGGACGCAGCGCCGATGAAGCCAACGTCAAGGGCTTGAAGTACTTGGATCGGGTGGGCTTGATTGCGCAACAGGACAAGTTTCCAGGGCAACTGTCGGGCGGCCAGCAACAGCGGGTAGCGATTGCGCGCGCGCTGTCGATGGACCCGATCGCGATGCTGTTCGACGAGCCGACTTCGGCGCTCGATCCGGAAATGATCAACGAAGTACTGGACGTGATGGTCGGACTGGCGCAGGAAGGAATGACGATGATGGTCGTGACCCACGAGATGGGTTTTGCCAAGCGGGTGGCGAACCGCATTGTGTTCATGGATCAGGGCAAGATTGTCGAGGATTGTGCAAAAGAAGAGTTTTTCGGCGCGCCGCGCTCGGAGCGCGCGCGCGATTTCTTGGCCAAGATCATTCACTAGCCGGCGTTGGCGCCAAACGGGTGGGATGCGCCATTTCCTCGGGCGGAATCGCGACGTTTATATTGCTTTTCCTGCGTGACGCAATTCCCTGTGATTTAGGATAGTGCATCGCTTAAACATGCAACTAAAACAATTATTTGCATTGATTAAACCGGCTTTAGGCGTCATACTCGCGCGCAGATTGCGTCAATTTTGACGCCGACTTTACGTTGAACTAAACCGCTGCGCGCTGGGTAAAAGCGCAACCAAACGACACGCATGAGCATGCAGTTTTCTATGCTGTAAAGGGGGATGTCCCCAGCACAGTGAAGGAAGCGGTCATGAGCACCTTACGCAGGCAAATGCAGGCCGACATGGTTTTGCGCGGTCTGGCGACACGTACACAAGAATCGTATATCGCTGCAGTGGTCGGTCTGTCGCGCCACTACGACCGGTCCCCCGAACAACTGTCGCAGGATGAGGTCCAGCAATACCTGCTGCATCTGATCGAAGAACGCAAACTGGCCTGGGCCAGCACCAACCAGGCCGCTTGTGCCTTGCGCTTTCTGTTTCACGTCACGCTCAAGCAACCCACGGCAAGCTTTACCATTCCCAGTCGCAAGGCACCTGCGAAGTTGCCCGAAATTCTCTCACGGGAAGAGGTCGAACGAATTTTGTCGTCCTGCGCCAACCTCAAACACCGCACCCTGCTCATGGCGACCTATGCGGCCGGCCTGCGGGTCTCCGAGACCTGCAAGCTGAAGATGTCCGATATTGACCGCGAGCGCATGATGCTGCGCGTGGGCAATGGCAAGGGCGGCAAGGACCGCTACACGCTGCTCTCGCCGTGTCTGCTCGACACATTGGTGCTGTACTGGCGCGCCTTTCGACCGGCCCTTTGGCTGTTTCCAATGATGGATGGCACGCGCCCGATCGATTCGGCGCAAGTGCAGAAGATCTACTACGCAGCCAAGCGGCGCGCCCTCGTGACCAAGGAAGGCGGCATCCACGGCCTGCGCCACGCATTTGCCACCCACCTGCTTGAGTCTGGTATTGATATCCACACCATCGGCCAATTGATGGGCCACGACAAGATCACGACCACGGCGCGTTATCTGCATCTGCAGGCACAAGTGGCAAAGACCAACTCGCCGCTCGACCTGCTGTCCGCGCTCACGCCCCGGCATTAGGGCGTGGCCGGCGGCGGCCGGATCGAACTGGCCGACATCTTTCGTTCTCATGGCGCGCCGTGGTGGTCAGCTTG
>JANPCW010000314.1:0-4010 GCA_031431155.1 Janthinobacterium sp.
AAAGCTACGGCTTGCAGGTGGCCCAGCTGGCCGGGGTCCCGCAGAGCGTGATCAAGGCAGCGCGCAAGCATCTGGCGCGCCTGGAATCGCAGGCGCTGGAGGCCACGCCGCAGCGCGATTTGTTCGCCCAGCCGGCGCCCGACGATCCGGATCCGGACCCGGTATCGGACTTGGAAAACGCCGACCCATGCGCGCTGGGCGAGTTGCTCGGTGCGCTGGCCGGGCTCGATCCCGACACGCTTTCCCCGCGCGAGGCGCTCGATCACTTGTACCAGCTGAAACGCCTGGCGCAGCCGGTGCTGGCATGACGTCACGCATGCGCACGCTTTGGCCCGCGCTGCTGGCCGGCTTCCTGGCGCTGCCGCCGGCCGCCGGGGCAACGCCGCGCGCGCGCGGCAAGAGCATACCTGGGGCGCACCAGTTTGGCGTGATTGCCCACCCATTTCGCAAGGGCAACAATGACGTCATGCTCAAGCAGGCTCTGTTCGATGCCGGGCAGCCCGAGCTCGCTTTCATGGTGGCCACCGGGATCAAGTCTGCGAGCGAGCCGTGCAGCGACAAGTTGTATGCGCAGCGCAAGCAACTGCTTGATCAAGCGACCAGCCCAGTGATTGTTTCGCTGGCTGCCAGCGATTGGAGCCAGTGCAAGAACGCGCAGGGTCGTTCGGCCGCAATCGAGCGTTTGAACCGCCTGCGCGAGATGTTTTTCGATGAGACCAGCTCACTTGGGGAGCACAAAATTGCGCTTGCCCGCCTGTCGACAAGCACGAAATTTCGCAGTTATGCCGAGAACGCCCATTGGCAATATGGGCGCGTGCTGTACGCCACCATCAATTTACCAGCGGACAATAACCACTATCTGCCGGAAGCGGGCCGCAACAGCGAGTTCGAAGACCGCATGGTGGCCAACCGGGCATGGCTCAAGCGCCTGTTCCTGATGGCGCAGCGCAAGAACCTGGACGGCATCGTGCTGTTTTCCGATGGCGACGTGGGGCTGGAGGCCGAGCAAGAAAATCAAGCATCCGTGCCAACGTCCGGTGCGAAAAAGGATGGATTTGCGGAAACCCGGCGCCAGATCAGCGCGCTGGCGCCCAAGTTCCACGGCAAATTATTGCTGGTCGACACCCAAGGCACGCACAAGCACACCATCACCTGGCATGGCAATCTGGGACATCTGACGGTCGATTCCGGTGCGGTCACCGTGCGCGTCAACCCCGGCACGGCCACCCTGTTTTCAGTCAAGCCCGACGACAATGAAAATGCCCCCGGCAAGGGAAAGCGGTTGCACTGAAAGCGCCCCCGCTTTCCTGCCGACCTTAGTGAATCGGATGGCTGCGGAAATGGTCGCCCGCTTGCGCGTCGCCCTCATCGTCGTCGCCATGCTGATGGCCATGCGCGCCATGCACGTGGCCATGCGCCAGTTCTTCGTCGGTGGCGGCCCGCACAGCGGCAACGCTGAGCGAAAAACGCAGCGCGATACCGGCCAGCGGATGGTTCCCGTCAAGCACCACTTTATCGTCAGCGATATCGGTGACGGTGAAGATCATGGCGCTATCGTCATCGTCATCGTCGCCATCAGGCATCCCTTCAAACTGCATGCCCACTTCCAGCGGATCGGGCAGCCGGTTGCGCGGCTCGATCTTGACCAGTGCCGGGTCGTATTCACCAAAGGCATCGTCCGGTTCGATCTGGATCGTGGACGCATAGCCGACTTCCTTGCCATCGAGCTCTTCCTCGATTTTGGGCAGCGTGTTTTCGTAGCCACCGTGCAGATAAACCATCGGCTCGCGACCGTCTTCGATCAGGTTTTCCTGGGCATCGGACAGTTTGTAGTTCACGGTCACCACCGTGTTTTTGGCAATCTTCATAGTGCTTCCTTTCATTAAATAAGCAGGCAAATTATACCCTTCCGCCGGATGCCGCATGCGCATTCGTCGTTATAATGGCGCATGAAAAAGCTCCCCCTCCTTGGCAATATCACGCCGGCGCAGTTTCTGCGCGATTACTGGCACAAAAAACCGCTCCTGATCCGTCAGGCGATCCCGGGCTTTTCGCCCCTGATACCGCTCGATACCCTGGCCGCGCTGGCCGCGCAAGACCATGTCGAAGCGCGCCTGGTGACCAAGCTCGACGGCCGCTGGGCCATGCAGGAAGGACCGCTGGCCGCACTGCCCGCACGCACGCAAAAGGCCTGGACCCTGCTGCTGCAGGGGGCCAATCTGCACGATGCGCGCGCCGACGCCCTGCTGCGCCAGTTCCGCTTCATCCCCGATGCCCGGCTCGACGACCTGATGATCAGCTTTGCCACCGATGGCGGCGGGGTCGGCCCCCATTTCGATTCCTACGATGTGTTCCTGCTGCAAGCCCACGGCCAGCGCCGCTGGCGCATTGGCGCGCAAAAAGACTTGTCGCTGGTCCAAGACATGCCCTTGAAGATCCTCAGCAAGTTCACGCCGGATCAAGAGTTCGTGCTCGATCCGGGCGACATGCTGTATTTGCCGCCGCACTACGCGCACGACGGCGTGGCGCTGGGCGAGTGCATGACGTATTCGATCGGCTTTCGGGCGCCGTCCTACCAGGAACTGGGCGAAGCCTTCCTGCAATTCATGGCCGACTCGATCGACCTTCCGGGGCGCTATGGGGATCCCGAGCTGGAGCCGGCCAAGAATCCGGCGGAAATTCCACGTCACATGCTCAGCACGATCGCCGCCGAGATGAACAAGGTGCGCTTTACCGACGACGATGTGGCCATTTTTCTTGGTGAGCATTTGTCCGAACCCAAGCATAATGTCTTTTTCAAGGCGCCGCCCAAACCGCTGACGCCGGTGCGCTTTGCGGCGGCCGCGGCCAAGCGCGGCGTGGCCTTGTCGCGCAAGACCCAGATGCTGTACCGTGGCAAGCATGTATTCATCAACGGCGAGTCGTTTGCCGTGAGCCGCGCCGACAAGTCCATTCTCGATGCGCTGGCCAATGCGCGCGCACTGGACGGCGCGGCCCTGGCGGGCGCATCGGACGATGTGCAAGAAGCCCTGTATACCTGGTATCACGATGGATGGCTCGAACTGGCCTAAGAGGAAACCGCCATGGATCAAGTTGCGCACACGTTCTCGACCCGCCTGGAGTTTGACGCGCAGCTGCGCGCGCTGCTGGCAAGGGCTAACGTCCGGCTCCAGATGTTCGACCCGGACTTTGCGCTCTGGCAGCTGGGCTCGGCCGAAGTCGACGCGGCGCTGCGCCGTTTTTTGGCCGGCCATGGCACAATCGCGCTCGTGACCCACCAGAATGGCAACCTCGAGCGCAATTGCCCGCGCTTCATGCGGTTATTGAAACAATTTAGCCATGCGATCGAATGCCGCGTCACGGGCAAGAACCTGCGCCACCTGACCGATTCCTTTTGCATCGCAGACAATCAACACATCGTGCGCCGCTTTCATAGCGAGCACATGCGCGGCGAAGCCGTATTCGATGCACCGCCGGCCACCAAGATCAGCGCCGAACGGTTCGATGCGATCTGGCTGGAGGCCGATCCGGGACTGCATGCGACCACGCTGGGACTTTGACGGCGTAGAAATAGCAGCGGGAAATTGCAAATCATGGGGATCGCCACCACGCGCTCTGGCATTTCTTGGGATAAACGTTCACGGCTAAAAAGTTGCATTACCGCAAATTACTTCCAAAATCACATGATTGCCCCTTGCGATACGAAAAAAAATCGCTATAATGTTCGGTTAGGAAGTTTCCGTTGTCTTGCAGGCACCTTTGGTACGAAAAGCCTTCGAAGACGCCCTAACGAGCGATAATTACCGGTAATTATTCATCGCAATATTTTTTGAACTACTTTTGAAATAATTAAAGGAAAACCCATGAAAAAATCACTTCTGATGATCTCCCTGTTGGCTGTTGCTTTGGCTGCTTGCTCGAAAAAAGAAGAAGCACCAGTTGCAACTCCAGAAGTTGTAGCTCCTGCTGCTGCTCCAGCTGCTGAAGTCGCCGCTCCTGCTGCTGCTCCA
>JANPCW010000315.1:0-3269 GCA_031431155.1 Janthinobacterium sp.
CGCCGGTGCGCAGCTGGCGCATCACTTCCTCGGCGCGCGCCTGTTGCTTGGCGATCTGTTCGGCCGAGGCGTTCTCCGGGATCCGCACCATGATTTGCGCCAGGTTCATTTCCACCTGATCTTTCGCCGCCGCCTTTTCGGCTGCCAGATGGTTGTCCACTTCGGCGTCCGAAATCTGGATCTTGGCGTCCACTTCATGTTCGCGCAGGCGCTGCATGATGATTTCTTCGCGGATTTCTTCACGGAAGGCGGCAAAGGTGGTGCCTTCCTTTTCCATCTGGTTGCGCATGTCCTGCAGACTCATCTTTTGCTGCTCGGCGATCCGGGCCACGGCGCGGTCGAGCATGGTGTCGTCCACCCGCACACCCATTTCCTTGGCCAGTTGCAGCTGGGCGCGCTCGACGATCATGCGCTCAAGCACCTGGCGCTCCAGGTCGGCCGGGTCCGGCATGGCCGCATTCTGCGCCTTCATCCGGCGCGCGACGGTCTTGACCCGGTTGGCCAGTTCCTGGCGCGTGATGACTTCGTCGTTGACGATCACGAGAATCGAATCGATCACATTGCCGGTCAGTGGCTTGGGTGGAACGAAGCCGCTGACCGCGGCCTTGGGCGTAGCGGCTTTGGGCGCCGGGGCTTTGGCCGGGGCCGCCCACAAATGGCCGCCGGCCGACAAGGCGCACAACAAGACTGCGGCGAGTTTGAGTTGGTGCATACGGGCATTACGCATAAAGTATCGAGCGCTCATGGGTTAATGTAAATAAAAAATAGACAGGCAACCGGCAAATAGTACCGGTCTCCCGAATTTCAAGCTTGCAGAAGCTTACAGCCGGTCCTGGTTCAGCCGCTGGTAGCCCGGGATGCTCTTGCTGAGCGTTTCGAGCGGGTTGCCCACGCCGAACTTGGACAAGCCGGATAATTCCAGCTGGAAAAACACGGGGGTCGAGGTGTTCTGGGCGGTCGTCACGAAACGCTGGGCGCCCATCCGGAACACCCAGCAATCGGCCTGGTACTCGAGGCCGACCAGGCTTTCCAGAATCTTGCGGTCGCGCAGCGAATAACTGACCCGCCCCACTCCGTACCAGCGCCGCGACAGCGGCCACTGGGACGAGACATCGACGTTTTTGAAGCTGTCGCGCAGGAAACGGTACTCGGCGTTGACCACCTTCTTCGGCCCCGGCTGCCATTGCACCCCGTAGTTCGAACTGACCATCTTGCGCGCACCGACATTATATTGTAATGCGCTGTCAACGGCCCAGTTGGGCGAGATCCGGCCGGACGCGGCCATCAGCACGTCGGAGCGGCCCTCAGTCGGTTGGGTGCTCGGGTTGAGCAGCACGCGCTGGGTGCGAAACGAGAAGCGCTGTCCGAGCGCTACCCGCAGGCGCTCGGCGCCGTTCGACTCGATCAGGCGCGACACCAGCGCCGCCGTGACCTGGTTTGCGTCGGAGATCCGGTCGCGCCCGATGAAGCGGTTTTCGCTGAAGATCTGGGCGAAGTTAAAGCCGGCTTCGGCCGAGTCGAAATTGGGAAACTGGCTCTGGTCGCGAAACGGCGTGTTCACGTAGAACAGGCGCGGCTCCAGGGTCTGGGTCATCTCGGGGCCCAGCAACTGGCTGTCGCGCTCGAACACCAGGCCGCTGTCGATCGAAAACGTGGGCAGAACGCGCGACAGCGACTTGGCGCCGCTGCCGGTGGCCTGGTCAAGCTGGTAGGCGCTGGCGTTGAGCATCAGTTTCGGAGTGATGAAATAGCCGGGACGCAGGATCGGATAACTGAGCTGCGGCGCGATCACCATGCGGCTGCCGCGCACCAAGTCCGGATGCCAGAAGCGCGTCAGTTCCGAATCGAGCGACCAGTCGAAGCCCTTGACGTCGTAGCGCCCGGCGTGCAGATTGATCTGCGGCAGGCGGTCGTATGGGCGCGGCACGAACGCGCTCGGGATGGTCGCGGCGGCCGGGTCTTGCAGCACCTGGTGTTTTTGCACCCGCGCCGACATATTCCAGAACGGCGCCTGGTAATCGGTGCGCACTTCGCGCAGCAGCTGGCGCTCGGCGCTGGTGGCGATCGATTTCGAGAAGTCGCTCGGATAATCGTTGTCCGAGGCCGCGCGCACGTTCCAGCCGAACGACCAGCCGCGCGCCAGCGCCTGGGCGTGGGTCGATTTGAGCGACCAGCGGTTGGTCTTGGTTTCTTGGTCTTGCGGCAAGAACTCGGTGGTGGTTTCGCCCAGGTAGCTGCCAGCGCCCGTTTCGCCGATATAGCGGCCGGTGGCGCCGATCTGCAAGCCGCGCCGGGAAATGAGTCTCGGGTACAGCGTCAAGTCGCGGTTGGGCGCGATGTTGAAATAATACGGCACCATCAGTTCGTAGGCGCCCTTCGAGCCCACCCCGGCCGCAGGCGGCAGCCAACCGGAGCGGCGCGCGCCCGACAGCGAGAACGACATGGCCGGGGTACCGATGATGGGAACACCTTTGAAATAGACCACCGTCTTGCCGGTCACGCCCACGTCGCGCCCGCTGTCGAGGCGCATGGTGCTGGCCTTGAGGTACCAGTCCGGGTTCGGGCCGTCGCAGGTGCTGTAGGTGCCGTCGGTGACCACGGCCACTTCTTCATTGATGAAGTCGATGCGCTTGGCCTTGCCCTGGGCGTTGTTGAGCTCCATCTTGTATTGCGGGCGCAGCAGGTAGCCCTGGCCGGAATCGAGATTGAGTTTGAGCTCGTCGGCCTGGTAGCGGTCGCCGAAGCGCCACATGAACACATTGCCGCTGGCCTGGACTTCGTCGGGCACCTGGCGGTAGCAGGCCCGGTCAGCCTTGACCCGGGTCTGGCCGCGGATCAGTTCGACATCGCGCTCGAGGTTAATTTCCCGTTCCGGGCGCCCGGTGATTTGCTCGGCGCTCACCTCCAGGGGTGCATTCGGATCCTCGGTCCTGCTTCGCTTTGGCTCGGTCGGCGACTGCGGTGACTGCGCATGCGCGTTGCCCGCGTTGACGCTCACGAGCGCAGTCAGGGCATAGACCCAGCGTTGCGATGGAGGAGTGACTGAGAACCAGCTCATGAAAAGACGTGTTGAAACACCATGGGAGGCGATTTTTTGAGTTGAATCCCTTATTATATGGGAATCTTCGAAATCAACCGGATTAACCAGGCCGCTTAATGTCTTTATTGTCTATCCCTGCCCTTTGCTTGCCTTCGGGCGCGCCCGATGCCCGCTTCACGCTGCTAACCGCCTGGCTCGGCACCCTCGATCTGGTGCATCCCGACTCAGC
>JANPCW010000316.1:0-6498 GCA_031431155.1 Janthinobacterium sp.
TGGGCAGCGGCCTGTTCGATTTCGACAAAGCCGACGCGGCCCGGGTCGCGCTCGCGCTGGCTACCGATGTGGGCGGCGGCACTTCCTTCTCGATGTTACAAACCATGAATGAAGCCTATAAAGTAGCGCGCCTGAACGGCGCGTACCTGCCGGCCTTGCGCATGTTCTACCTGGCCACCCTGGGCGCGGCGCGCGGCATGCAGCTGGAAGGCACGATCGGCAACTTTGTCAGCGGTGCGGAAGCCGATTTCATCGTGCTCGACCCGCAAGCCACGCCGCTGTTGCGGCGCCGCACGCAGCGCTGCAACAGCCTGGAAGAGTTGCTGTTCGCGCTAGCGATACTGGGCGATGACCGCGCCATCGCGGCCACGTTCGCGGCCGGGCGTCAGGTGCATGCACGCCAGCCGTCGGTGTAAGTCTTCGATTTCCCAACCAACCCAAACGACTGGCAAACGCATGGTCTGGGGCGGCCGGTCAGTGTGCATCGGCGATTGCACTGCATGACGCGCTCGCGAATGGTGTGGGCGAGTGTTCATGGCTGCGGAGGAAGGCTTCGAACTCATCGGCCAGCAACGGCCTTGAAAATAGGTAGCCTTGCCCATAGTCGCAACCGGCCGCTAGGAGCAAATCCATTTGCGCTTGCGTTTCCACGCCTTCGGCGATCACTTTCATGCCCAGCTTATGGGACATGACGATGATCGCTTCGCATAAAGCCAGATCGCTGTTACCGGGTGCCAGGTTGCGGACAAAGGATTGATCGATTTTCACGTAATCGATCTTGAATTTCTTGAGATACGACAGCGACGAATAGCCGGTGCCAAAATCGTCGAGCGAGACCTCGATCCCCGTATCGTGAAACGAAATCAGGCGCTCTGTCACGGCGGCGCAGTCATCGATCAGCAGCCCCTCGGTAATTTCCAGCACCATACTGCTGCCGGGCAGTCCCAGTTCATGCAGGTAGGCCGACCACGCATGCGGGTTCATCTCCTCGGCGTAGAACTGGACTGGCGAGACGTTGACGCTGATCTGGAAATCCGGGCAATGGAATCGACGCAGACGCTGCACTTGGGTGGCGGCTTCACGAAACACCCAGTCGCCGATGCCGATGATCATTTTCGTTTTTTCTGCAATTGGAATAAATTCGTTCGGGCTCACCAATCCGCGTGTCGGGCTGTGCCAGCGTATCAGCGCTTCCGCTTTATCAATCGCGCCCGTTGCCAATGCCACGATGGCTTGGTAATGCAG
Source organism: Janthinobacterium sp. (assembly GCA_031431155.1). Classification (GTDB taxonomy): domain Bacteria; phylum Pseudomonadota; class Gammaproteobacteria; order Burkholderiales; family Burkholderiaceae_D; genus JANPCW01. The sequence continues at coordinate 1,246 of JANPCW010000316.1, forward strand.
TCGAAATTGCCTGTCGGCGAGAGCGCTTCGCAGATCGTTGGTGATATTCATGCGGCTCTGGGCGTTTTCCTGCAGCGTCGGGGTAAAAAAACTGAAGCGGTTGCGGCCTTGATCCTTTGCCGCATACATCGCTTGGTCCGCATTTTTCACCAGCGTATCGATCGCCGTACCGTCCTGCGGGTAAACAGTGATACCGATACTGGCCGAGATAAAGGCTGTTTCCGTGCCCAGCCGGAATGGCTCGGCAATCTCGCGCTGGATGTCCTGGGCTATTCTGGTGATGTCATCGCTGTGTTTTAATTCTCTCAAAATAATGGTGAATTCATCGCCGCCCATCCGTGCGACCATATCCGTATCCCGGATGCAATGTTGAAGGCGGGACGCTGCCGCTTTCAGCAATAAGTCACCCATGTCATGTCCAAGGGTATCGTTGACGTCTTTAAAGTTATCCAGGTCGAGAAACAGCAGCGCCATTGGCAAGCCGGTGCGTTCGGCATGCCTGATTTCTTGCTCTAGACGGTCGTGAAACATGTTGCGATTTGGTAATTTCGTCAAAAAATCGAAATTCGCCTGCTTCCAGATCAATTCTTCGGCTTCCTTCTTCTTGCTAATGTCGGAGAACAGTGCAACGCGGCGGTGCACGGTTCCATCTTCGCTCAGGATGGAATTGATGGAAATCACGCCGGGATAGATCTCGCCATTCTTGCGCTTGTTCCAGATCTCGCCTTGCCAACAACCGTTCGTTTGGATCGCGTCCCACAACGCGTGGAAGAAGGCTGAATCATGCACGCCGGAACTGAGAATCTTGGAATTCTTCCCAACAACATCTTCTGCGGCATAACCGGTCAGGGCAATAAATGCGGGATTAACGGCGAGAATGACACCTTGGTAATCTGTCACCGACATCGCTTCGCTACTGTTTTGATAGACTGAGGCTGCCAATCGTTGCTCTTCGTTGATGCGGCTGCGTTCAATCGCAATGCCCGTTAAGTTGGCTGCGCGCGCAATCAGTTGGAAATCGGCGTCGTCCATCGCGGTTCCTGGATCGAAAAATATGGTGCCGAGTGCGCTTCCGCCAGCATCTGTGATCGGTTCCGCCCACCGCGGATCCGAGCACTTGATTGGGTCAATACTGCTCGTTCCACTGTTTGCGGGGTCCGTCAATCTGATTTCGCAACGATTCCCGGGCTTTTCCTGTTCCATATTGTCCACGATAGCCTGAACAATTGTTGAAAGCGAAGCGCCCCTGGCAAGCAACTCTAAAATATGATTATGCGAGCGCATCCGTTGTTCGCTCTGTTGCAATTTCTGAATTGATCGGTCCAATATGCGGGCAAAAATGGCGCAAGCCAATAACGCCAGAGCAACACTGATGGTCGTGAAGCCGGCCAATAAGAACAAGGCGTGATCGCCAATATGGCTCATCTGCGTCACGCGTTCGGTCAGGATCGCCTGCTGTTGCGTCATGATCCGGTTCGACAGCTCTTCGATGCGCGTGATCGAAGCGGCGATTTTTTTAATCTGCGTTGAAGCCGCGTCCGCGTTCTTGACCTTGGCCGCCTTGATGATGGCCATCCGCGTGGCGGTTACCTGCAGATTGAGCCGGATAAGCTCGCGCACCTCGCGATCGTATGGGAAAGTGCGCTCCAACGATTGTAGACTTTCTTCGAGGAACGAAGCGGCTCGGATGGCGGCAATCGCCTCGCGCCGTATGTCCTCGGCGGTCTGCGCCAAAATAAGTTTCGCCTGGGCCCGATCCATATCGACCACGGACAAACGCGCCATCGCTGCGACCTCTGCGTGCTCACGCGCTTGGCCGACCGTATGTTGAAGCGAATTATTGAAGTAGACAATGGCTAGCGCCCCCACAATCCCGACGGCGATAGTGCATATGGCAAGCAGACTCGCAAACCCATAGAGCTTGGTTTTCCATCCGAGGCTGGTAAAAATATGTGCTAAGTTCAGGCCGATGCGCATGAGCCATGGTACCCATTTTTTTAGATGACTGCAGGAAATATTCCATGTCGGATTTAAAGTAGCCGAGGCGGGTCGCGGCGTGGCGGCGGCACTACCTGCCCGATGTTGCAAACAATGAATGAAGCCTATAAAGTAGCGCGCTTGAATGGCGCGTACTTGCCGTCGGTATCAGTCTCGATTCCCCAACCCTGAAGAGTCCATGCAAAAGTATCTCCCTGGCCTGATGCTTACCCTTGTACTTGCCGGCGCGGCACACGCTGCGCCTTCGGCCAACGAACAAGCCACCAAACGGCATTTCGCGCAACTGGTGGCGGGTGCCCAGCCCAGGCTGGCCGAGCTGATGCTATTCTTTTCGCAAATGCCAAAGGGCGGGGACCTGCACCATCATTATTCCGGTGCGGTGTACGCGGAGCAATACCTGGAGTGGGTCGACCGGCAGAACTATTGCGTCGACAAAAACAGCTATCGGATCGAGACTAGCAAGACGATAGTCGACGCCGAGCGGGCCTTGGCCGCCGGCCAGCGCAACTGCCTGTCCGGCGCTGAGGTGGTGGCGGACAACAATGTTTCCCGCGAGTTGCTGCAACGCTGGTCGATCAAGGATTTCGCCAACCACGTTGCGCTCCAGCCGCCACCGGACCAGCGCTTCTTCGACACCTTCGGCTACTTCAACCCGGTCGCATCTTCGAATTCGAATGAAGGCCTGCTGTTGCTGAAAAAGCGCGCGATCGAAGAAAACCTGAGCTATATCGAAACCATTTTTGAGCTTGCACCGCTGACGGTCAATGCCGGCTTCGATCAGGCGGTGATGAAACCGGGCATCGACCAAGCCACGCTGACAGCGCAGATGCACACCCTGACCGAGGCGCTGGACAATGATCCCGCCTTCAATGCGCAGATCGGCAAGTACGTGGACAATGTCACAGCGAGCAGCGCGAAGGTGGACGATGCCCAGTTCACGCTGCGCTACCAGGCTTACGTGCTGCGCTTCCTGTCGCCGTCGATGGTGTTCTCGTCCATGCTGTCGGGCTTCAAGGCCGCCAGTCAAAGCGAACTGATCGTCGGCGTAAACATTGTTGGTGCAGAAAATTTCAGCGTCTCGATGCGTGACTACGTGATGCACATGCAGATGTTCAAATTTCTCAAGGCCAAGTACCCGAACGTGAAGCTGGCCCTGCACGCGGGCGAGTTGGCGCTGGGCATGGTGCCGCCGGAAGGCTTGAAGCATCACATCAACGATGCCATCGAGATCGCCGGCGCCGACCGCATCGGTCACGGCATGGATCTCGCCCATGAATCGAATGCGCTGGGCATCCTGAAAAAAATGCGCCAAAAAGACATTGCTGTTGAAATTAATCTGACCAGCAATGAATTCATTCTAGGCGTCAAAAACGAGTCGCATCCGGTCATGCTGTACCGTAAATATGGCGTGCCATTCGTCATTTCGACCGACGATCCAGGCGTGTCGCGCAACAACCTGTCGGGGGAATATGTGCTGTTCGCAAGCCGTTACAAGCCCGACTATGCGGAAGTGAAGAAGCTCTCGTACAACAGCCTGCGCTATTCGTTCTTGCCGGACGTCGACAAGAAACGCATGATGAAAGCGCTGGATCGACGTTTTACCAAGTTTGAAGCCGACATTGCGACGCTAAACGCCTGGAAGCCTTGATTTAGGCGTCCGGCAACTGCTGGATGTACGTTACGAGTTCTAAAACAACGCAAGTCGGATATGATCAAAACGGCTAGTGGCGACACTGGCCGTTTTTTTGCGAAAATTCTATGACGATCCCATGAAAAATTCATTAAAAAATTGGTTTTCCGTCGCCGCTACGTTGATCCTGGCTGCATGTGCAACCCGGCCTGGCGCATCGATCGACATTAATCTAGTCGCTCTGAACGACTTCCACGGCCATCTGGAAGCGGGGCGCTTCACTTCCACCAGCGTGACTGACAAACAGCCTCGCACGATCCAGGCCGGCGGCATCGATACCATCGCCGCGGCGCTGCAGGCGTGGCGCGCCGAAGACCGGGACTTGCTGCTGGTCGGCGCCGGCGATCTGGTGGGTGCGAGCCCGGCCATGTCGTCGATGTGGGCCGACGAACCGAGCATTAGCGCCATGGATATGCTGGGCTTGCGCGCCAGTGCCGTTGGCAACCATGAATTCGATCAGGGCCGCGCCGAACTGCTGCGCCAGCAACGTGGCGGTTGCGCTTCGGTTCGCCCGGACAAGGCTTGTAAGTTCACGCCCAATTTCGCCGGCGCCAAATTTTCCTACCTGGCCGCCAACGTGATCGACAGCGCGAGCGGCAAGCCGTTCCTGCCCGCATACCGGATCGAACAGGCGCACGGCGTCAAGATCGGCCTGATCGGTGCCGTGCTGAAGGACACACCTTCGGTCGCGCTCGCGTCCGGGATCGCCGGTTTGCAGTTCATCGACGAAGCCGAGGCCATCAACCGGGTGCTGCCGGAACTGCGGGCGCAGGGCGTGTCTGTGTTCGTTTTGCTGGTGCATCAGGGCGGCCACACGTCCGATTATTTCGATGCGCCCGGTTGCCAGCAGCTGCAAGGCCCCGTCGTGGACATCATCAAAAAAATCGATCCGGCGATCCGCCTGATCGTGAGCGGCCACTCCCACACCGGCTTCCTGTGCCAGGTCGACGGGCGCACGGTCACGCAAGCGGAAATGGGCGGTCATGTCTTGTCGCGCATCCGCCTCTCGATCGACCCGGCGACCCGCGCCGTGCGCGATATCAGCGTGCGCAACGTTGTCATGACGCCCGGCGCCTATCCCGCGGATGCGAAAGTGAGCAGCTTCCTGCAGCAGATCCGCGACCGCAGCCAAGCGGTACTGACGCGCCCTGTGGCCCAGCTTGCCGTGGCTGCGGTGACGCGCCAGCCCAGTGCCTCGGGCGAGAGCGCGCTGGGCGACCTAGTGGCCGATGCCACGCTCGAGGCCGCGCGCGCGCTGGGCGCTCAGATCGCTTTCATGAACAATGGCGGGATCCGCAAGGAGCTTGAGGCCGGCGCCAACCTGATCGCCAACGTGAGCCAGGTCCAGATCGTGCTGCCGTTCTCGAATACCCTGGTACTGATGACGATGAGCGGCGCCCAGATCCGGGCGCTGCTGGAGCAGCAGTTCCCGCACCCGCAAACGGTCGATGGGTGCAGCCTTCTGCAAATTTCTCACGGCTTCACGTACCGCTGGGACGCCCGCCAGCCCGCAGGACAACGCATCGTGGCCGACAGCATGCTGCTCAACGGCAAGCCGCTGGCCG
>JANPCW010000317.1:0-1781 GCA_031431155.1 Janthinobacterium sp.
GCCGCGCCGTATGCGCCGCTAAAGCCAGTACGCAAGGCGAAGCCCTCGGTCCACTCGCCGCTGGCTTGGTGGGCGGCGGCGGCCAGGCCCAGTTGTTCAAGGTTGGGCAGCGCCATCGGCACGCCATTTTTGGCGGCCCAGCTGGCGATATGGCCAAACGTGTTGGCGCCGGCGTCGCCGAAGACGGCGGCGTCCGGGGTGGCGCCAAGGCCGAAGGAATCAAGCAGGAGGATGAAGGCGCGTGGCATGAGTGAACTCGGTCATAAAAAAGTGCGAGGATAGTGCGGGGTAGTGCGGCGAAGCGAAGCTAAGTTAAGTTGAGTTTAGGCCACTCCGGTCAATTAAGTCAAAAGTGGCGCTGGCGTGCCGGGCAGAGGGCAATCTCAGGCTTGCGCCTGGCGCGACAGGCGCTCAAGGAACGCCAGAATCAGCTGCACCAGGTCTTTCGCGCCGACGGCGGCGTACTTCAGGGTCTGCTCGTGCGACAGCGGGAACGGCGACATGCCTTCGGCCAGATTGGTAATGACCGACACCGCCGCCACTTTCAAGCCGCAATGACGGGCCGACACCACTTCCGGCACCACCGACATGCCAACCACGTCGGCGCCCATGCGCGCCATCATGCGGATCTCGGCGGCGGTCTCGAAGTTCGGGCCGGCGTAGGCCACGAATACGCCTTCGTGCAGGGCGATGCCTTGGTCGGCGGCGCTCGCCTTGACCAGATCGCGCAACCCGCTGTCGTAGGCATTGGCCATGCTGAAAAAGCGCGGCCCGAAACGGTCATCGTTCGGACCGACCATCGGTGTGCCCGGCAGCCAGTTGATATGGTCGGTCAGCGCGACCAGGCTGCCGGCATCGACTTCAGCCCGCAACGAACCGGCGGCATTGGTCACGAACAGCATTTCGCAGCCCAGCAGCTTGAGGGTGCGGATCGCGCTGGTCATCACGCCCATCCCGTAGCCTTCATAGAAATGGCCGCGCCCTTTCATGCAAGCGACCGGAACCCCCGCCAGCGTGCCCAACACCAATTGGCCGGCATGCCCATGCACGGTGCTGATCGGGAATCCCGGCAGCGCGTCGAAGTCGATCGCAACGGCATCGGTCATCTGGTCGGCCAGCACGCCCAGGCCGGAACCGAGGATCAGCGCGACGCGCGGTACGAAATTGGGGGCGCGTGCGCGCACGATCTCGGCCGCTTCGTAAGGAGTGTTGCTCAGCATGTTTTTTCCTCGTTATTTCGCCGTGTTCGCCACGGAGATGTATCCATTTAGGCAGAACTATGCATCAGGTCCCATATGTATGGCAAATACGATTTTTCTTTTCAATTTATATTGAAGCCATATAAATTGACGCTACACTGCGCGCACCTTGTTTGACTTTAAACAAACAATTGCTTACGATAACAAACATTTGTTACTTCCGTGCGCCGACATGACCGAGATCTCCAAAAAAGAACAAGTGTACGAGCTGGTGCGCCTTAATCCTTTCATCTCTCAGCACGATCTGGCGCTGCAATTGCGCCTGTCGCGCTCAGCCGTGGCGGGCCACATTGCCAGCCTGATGCGCGAGCGCCGGCTGCTGGGTCGCGCCTATGTCTTGCCGGACAAGCGGCCGATCATGTGCCTGGGCGGGGCCAACCTCGACCGCAAACTGCGCACCTTGTCGCGCCTGCAAATGGGCACGTCGAACCCGGCGCAGCTGGAGGAATCCTTCGGCGGCGTGGCGCGCAACATCGCTGAAAACCTGGCACGGCTGGGCGCACCGGTGGCGCTGCTGACCGT
>JANPCW010000318.1:0-3403 GCA_031431155.1 Janthinobacterium sp.
GCGGCGCCCCCGAAGCGCAACTATTTCACTTATTTTCAAGTATTTTCACGCATTTTCAAATAAGCGCTAAAGTTCTCCAAACCCCAGCCGTAATAAACAGGACATGCAGTAATCCTTTCTCATTTTTGCCAGGGTGTGCGCTTATGACCTCCAATGAAGTCCTCTCGATGTATGAAAATATTGCCGGCCTGACCAATCAAATGGCGCTGGCTGCACGTTCGAGTCATTGGGATGGCCTGGCTCGGCTGGAAGGCCAATGCGCGTCGGCGGCGAGCAGCGTCGAGACCGGCGTTCCGGCCCTGCACGGCGCGCAGCGCATGCGCAAGATTGACCTTCTAAAACAAATTCTGGCCAACGACCGCGAGATCCGCGCCGTGACCGAGCCGTGGATGGCGCAATTGTCGAACGTAATGCAAGCGCCGCGCCAGCAATAAACCGCTGCCGCCTTGCCGAAGCCGTTCAGTGAAAAGCTGAGCGGCTTTTTTTTTGCTTCAGGCCGCGATCGCCAACCGCACGGACAATGCAATCCCTTCGGCCGCTTGCTCGATTTCAACAAGCGATGGAAAACTCGGTGCGATGCGGATATGGCTGTCCTCCGGATCGCGCCCATACGGGAATGCCGCGCCGGCCGGTGTGAGCGTAATCCCCGCCACTTTAGCCAGCGCAATGGTGCGTCTGGCGGCACCGCTCGGGGTGACCAAATCGATGAAATAGCCGCCCCGGGGCACCGTCCACGAACCCCCCTCAACCTGACCCAAGTGCTTTTCAAACTGCGCAAGCACTGCATCGAACTTCGGTTTGAGCAAGGCGCGATGGCCTTCCATCAGCGCCTCGACCTTGGCCGGGCTTTGCAGGAAACGCACGTGGCGCAACTGGTTGATTTTGTCCGGACCGATGCTGCGGATGCCGGCATGGCCGCTCCACCAAGCAATATTTGCCGGCGATGCCGCCAGCGCAGCAATGCCCGCGCCGGCCCAGGTGATCTTCGAGGTCGACGCGAACACGAGCGCGCGGTCGGGATTGCCCGCCTTGGCGCACTCATCCAAAATCTCCGCGATATGCACTTTTTCATCGCTTAAGTGATGGAAACGGTAGGCATCGTCCCACAACAGGCGAAAATCGGGAGCGGCGGCCTTCATTGCCGCCAGCCGGCGCACCACGTCGTTTGAATACACGGCGCCGGACGGATTGCTGTATTTCGGCACGCACCACATGCCCTTGATGCGGGCATCGCTGGTGACCAAGTGTTCGACCAGATCCATGTCCGGTCCGTCCTGCGTCATCGGGACGTTAATCATTTTGATGCCGCGCGCCTCGCAAATCGAAAAGTGGCGGTCGTAGCCGGGCACCGGGCACAGGAAGCTGACAGGCTGCTGCGCAACCCAAGGCGCGTGGCCGGGGACACCGTTGAGCAGGCCGTACACAATGACGTCGTGCATCAGCGACAGGCTGGCGTTGCTGTCGACGACGACTTGCGCCGCCGGCACCCCCAATAGACTGGCAAACAGTGCGCGCGCCTCTGCAATGCCGACTCCGCCGCCGTAGTTGCGGCAGTCGGTACCGTCTTGCGCCTTGAAACCGTCGAGCGGCGCCATCAGGGCGCTTGAGAGGTCAAGTTGTTCCGGCGCCGGCTTGCCGCGCGACATGTCCAATTTGAGTCCGAGTCGCTTGAATGCGTCGTATTTTGCTTGTGTGTCCGATCGGGTCATGGTTGCTCTCCCTCAAGTGGTTGCACGAGGGAGTATAGCGTTTCAAGACAGGGTTCGCTGAGCGAACGGGAGGCAGAAAAGGAAGGAATTCTGGAGAGCGAACACCAGGTATCTCCTGGTGTCGCCTCATTGCCGGTTGCATCCGGCGTCCGCAAGCACATCGTTGGCATCGCAGACCGCTTCCGGGACAAGGCGTTTATTCAACGCTAAACCTGTTTTTCGCGCCACTCTATCTTGGTGGCTGCGCCAAATCCTGGCCCGTTTTTTTGTGGTTTAGTGACCACGAGAAACAGTATAACGCGGTTTCAAAAAAAATGTTGACATGAATTGAAAGTAAAGTTCTATTGACGAACATTTACTATAAAAACAATGACTTATTCGATTGTCGGCGCAACCGGCGGTGCGAGCGCTGTCGCTAATTTCTTACCCCTGAATGGCCGCATGATGGCTTGCCTGATACGGTCGCCGGTGCCAGCCGGTGCGCTTTCTTTTCCGCGCCGTAGCAAAAAGATCGCGATCCCGATCAGCACCGATAGCAGCGCCACTCCGCCTCCAATTGCCGCCCACGGCGTGGACGCCGTCGCCTTCTTGGCGGCCGGCTGTGCTGCCTTGAAGACGGGTGGCGTGCCCAAGGTGGGCACAGGCGGCAACTTGACAGCCATTGCTTGCTGCAAGGTCATGACCTTGTTCTCCAATTGCACAATCTGTGCAGTCAGCGCGGCATTCCTGGAGTCAAGACCAACGCACGCCATGACCGGCTCAGGGACAGCTTGGGGCACGCACGCGGCCGGCGCGATAAATCTTTCCGCACGCCGACGCGTGCTGGGCAGCTCCTTGGCGATCGGCGGGCTCACTGTTGCGACTGCAACCGCGGCTTGGACAGCTTCAAGCGGCGGCGGAAGTGGCGGAGGCGGAGGCGGGTTTGGATCTTGCGTCAACCACAGCGTGGTGCCGCGCACCGAACTGCGGTTGCCGGCGATCAACTCAAAGAACACGTGGACATAGCTGGCGTCGACCGGCTTGATTGATGTTATGTGCAGAAATTGACGGTTGTCGCGCCGCATGATTCCCATGTTGAGCGAGGCCAGTACTGGATGCATGCTGATGTTGGCGCCGCGGTACACGTCCGGATGCGCGATCCTTACGCGCAGCGTCCCCGCTTCATCGGGCGCCAGCGAGGTCAGCTCGATATCGGCCACCAGCGGCTGACCGATATGGGAGCGCACCAATGCATCGCCTAGTTCGGCGGCGCGAACATCGGCGCCGAGCAGCACCGTGAGAACCATCAGGCTGGCAATTTTGGGTACGCTAATCAGTGTAAGGCGCTGCATGATAAGATCGATAATGTAGTAGGAACGATAGCAATGTTGCGATGATCGAAGCAGCTTGTAGTTTCACGGTAATTATCGGTCGCTGGGGCCCACTCCTTTAATTCTAATTGGGCAAATGGAGGCATTGATGGAAAGCCGTATCGAAAAAGACAGTTTTGGACCGATTGCGGTGGCTGCCGACAAGCTGTGGGGGGCGCAAACCCAACGGTCACTGGAACATTTCCGCATTTCGACCGAACGTATGGCGCCCGAACTGCTGGCCGCACTGGCTTGCATGAAACGCGCCGCCGCCCAGGTCAACTTGGCACTGGGGCTGTTGCCGGCACTGAAAGCGACGGCCATCGTGCAGGCGGCCGATGAAGT
>JANPCW010000319.1:0-10336 GCA_031431155.1 Janthinobacterium sp.
CAGCGATTTCGGCGGCGGTGCCGACGGCGCATCCTTGGCCAGCACCATGTAGACGATGAACGCCAGCCCGAGCGGGATCAAGCACCAGCCGAACACGTTCTGCCAACCGAACGCAATGGCCATGGTCGGCGCAAACAGTGCGGCGAACGCGGTGCCGGAGTTGCCCGCGCCGGCGATCCCGAGCGCCGTGCCCTGATGCTCGGGCGGATACCAGCGCGAGGCCAGCGGCAAGGCGACCGCGAAGGCGGCACCGGCAACGCCCAGTAGCACGCCCAGCGACAGCAGGCTCGAATAGGTCTGCAGATTGCCCTGCCATGCCCACACCAGGCCCAGCATCACGATCACCTGTCCGATCATGCCGGCCTTTTTCGGTTTCAGATGATCGACCAGCACCCCCATCACGATGCGCAGCAGCGCGCCGGCCAGCAGGGGGGTCGCCACCATCAGACCTTTTTGGGCCGGTGTCAGGCCGATGTCTTGCGCGATCTGCACCGCCAGCGGCCCGAGTATGACCCAGACCATGAAACTGAGATCGAAGTAAAAGAATGCGGCAAACAGTGTCGGTGTGTGCCCGGCTTTCCAGAAGGAGGTTTTTTCCATGATCGTCCCGTGAGTGAGTGATGCGCTATCTCGATCAACGCAAGCGCCGTGCCATCGACTTCGCCGCAGCACTGGATGGTGAGCGAGCCCGGTGTCCGCACCAGGAAACCCGGTTGGCGCACTGATTTGGTGCGTCAGTCGGCCATCGGTGGGCGGGTTTGGGGCATTGTTAAGCACGCTGGCCCGTCGAGTTAGCTGGCATTGGTCTTGCTCAGTAGAGATAAAGACACTCGATGGAGGCGGTAATGAAAAAAATGAAATTGGTCATGGTCGGCAATGGGATGGCCGGCGTGCGCACCCTGGAAGAGCTGCGCAAGCTCGCGCCCGACCTGTATGACATTACCGTGTTCGGGGCCGAGCCCTACGCCAACTACAACCGCATCCTGCTCTCGCCAGTGCTGGCCGGCGAGCAGACGATCGCCGACATCATGCTCAACGATGTCGCCTGGTATGAGGAAAACGGCATCACCCTGCACCTCGGGAAAAAGATCGTCAAGATCGACCGCGTCAAACGCGTGGTGATTGCCGACGACGGCACCACGGCCGAATACGATCGCCTGTTGCTGGCCACCGGCTCCAATCCCTTCATGCTGCCGGTGCCGGGCAAAGAACTGAAGGGAGTGATTTCCTACCGCGATATCCACGACACCAACGCGATGATCGCCGCGGCCGAAAAGCACACCCATGCGATCGTGATCGGGGGCGGCTTGCTGGGACTGGAAGCGGCCAACGGCTTGAAGCTGCGCGGCATGGACGTGACGGTGGTGCACTTGCCGGGCTGGCTGATGGAGCGTCAGCTCGATCCGGTGGCCGGCAAGATGCTGCAAAAGTCGCTGGAAGACCGCGGCTTGAAGTTCCTGCTCGAAAAGAACACCAAGGCGATCGTGGGCGACTCCGACGGCCAGGTGCAGGCGATCCAGTTTACCGACGGCCTGGAAATTCCGGCGCAACTGGTGGTGATGGCGGTCGGGATCCGTCCCAACACCGAGCTGGCCGAATCGTGCGGCCTGTACTTCAACCGCGGCATCGTTGTCAGCGACACGATGCAGACCTACGATCCAAAAATTTACTCGGTCGGCGAATGCGTGAACCACCGCGGCACGGTGTATGGGCTGGTGGCGCCGCTGTTCGAGATGGCGAAGGTGTGCGCCAACCATTTGGCCAACTACGGCATCGGCCAGTACAAGGGCTCGGTGACCTCGACCAAGCTGAAAGTGACGGGCATCGACTTGTTCTCGGCCGGCCAGTTCATGGGCGGCGAGGGCACCGAGGAAATCGTGCTGTCGGACCCGATCGGCGGAGTCTACAAGCGCCTGGTCTTGAAGGACGACAAGCTGGTCGGCGCCTGTTTGTACGGCGACACGGTGGACGGCAGCTGGTATTTCAAGCTGCTGCGCGAAGGCAAGGACGTGGCCGAGATCCGCGATTCGCTGATGTTTGGCGAGGCCAATACCGGGCGCCCGGGCGATGTCGGCCACGAAGGCTACACGATGGCGGCCGCCATGCCCGATAGCGCTGAAGTGTGCGGCTGCAACGGGGTGTGCAAGGGAACGATCGTCAAGGCGATCAAGGAAAAAGGCCTGTTCACGCTGGAGGATGTGCGCAAGCAAACCAAGGCGTCGGCGTCCTGCGGCTCGTGCACCGGGCTGGTCGAGCAAATCCTGATGTTTACGGTCGGTGGCGACTATTCGGCCGCGGCCAAGGCCAAGCCGCTGTGCGGCTGCACCGACCTGACGCACCAGGCCGTGCGCGACGCGGTGCGCGACGAAAAGCTGATCACGATCGCCGGCGCGATGGCGTATCTGGCGTGGCGCACCCCCGACGGCTGCGCATCGTGCCGCCCGGCCCTGAACTACTACCTGCTCTCGACCTGGCCGCACGAAGCGCGCGACGATCCGCAATCGCGCTTCATCAATGAACGGGCGCACGCCAACATCCAGAAAGACGGCACCTATTCCGTGATCCCACGCATGTGGGGCGGGCACACCACGTCGTCCGATTTGCGCCGCATCGCCGATGTCGTCGACAAGTACGCGATCCCTACCGTGAAACTGACCGGCGGGCAGCGCATCGATTTGCTGGGGGTGAAGAAGGAAGACCTGCGTGACGTTTGGCACGACCTGGGGATGCCGACGGGGCTGGCGTACGCCAAGGGACTGCGCACGGTCAAGACCTGCGTGGGCAGCGAGTGGTGCCGCTTCGGGACCCAGGACTCGACCCTGATGGGCCAACAGCTGGAACGCCAGTTGTGCCTGATGTATGCGCCGCACAAGGTCAAGATCGCGGTCTCCGGTTGCCCCAGAAATTGCGCCGAAGCCGGCATCAAGGACGTGGGCGTGATCGGGGTCGATTCCGGCTGGGAGATCTATGTGGGCGGCAATGGCGGCATCAAGACCGAGGTCGCGCAGTTCCTGGTCAAGCTGAAAACGCACGAGGAAGTGATGCAGCATTGCGGCGCCTTCCTGCAACTGTACCGCGAGCAGGGCTGGTATCTGGAGCGCACCGTGCATTTCATTGCGCGGGTCGGCCTTGATCATGTCAAGAAACACGTGGTCGACGACGCCGAGATGCGCCATGCTCTGTATGCGCGCCTGCTGTTCGCGCTCGACGGCGAGCCCGATCCATGGCATGAGCCGGAACAGGCCATGGTCGACACCCGCCAGTTCGATGCGCTGAGCGTTTAATTACGTTGAAATAGAGGAGATTCGACATGTCGGAACAATGGAAAGTAATCTGCAAGGTCAGTGACATTCCCGTGCTGGGCGCGCGCGTGGTGCAGCGCGGGCTGGCGTGGCAGGAATTGCCCAACGTGGCCGTGTTCCGCAGCAGCGAAGACAAAGTGTTTGCGCTGCTCGACCGCTGCCCGCACAAGGGTGGGCCGCTGTCGCAGGGCATCGTGTTCGGCGAGACTGTGGCATGCCCGCTGCATAACTGGAATATCGAACTGGGGTCGGGCTGCGCCAATGCACCTGATCACGGCTGCGCCAAAAAATACACCGTGAAGGTTGAAGACGGGAAGGTTTATCTGGACCTCAATGAGCTGAACGCGCCCGCCTCAAAGGCAGAGGCAGCGCTGGCCGGCGCCCACGCAGTTGCGCCGCACGTCGCGACCTTATGAGTAGGCCGGGGCAGAGCTTGGGACATTTTGCCAACGCTGCTGCTACGCCGGCTGTGCGCGACGTCAAGACCACGTGTTGCTATTGCGGGGTCGGTTGCGGCATCGTCGCCAGCACGGACGGGGTACAGGTGCTGGCCGTGCGCGGCGATCCCGATCATCCCGCCAATTTCGGTCGCCTTTGCAGCAAGGGCAGCAGTTTGCACTTGTCGGCCAGACCGGTGCTGCAACAGCAAGTGCGTGCCATGGTGCCCGAGCTGCGCACGCGGCGCGCCGACGCGCGCGCGCCGGCATCGTGGGACGATACCCTCGACTTCATGGCACAAAAATTCGCTGCCACGATCAGCGAACACGGGCCGGACAGCGTGGCGTTCTACGTTTCGGGGCAGTTGCTGACCGAAGATTACTACGTCTTCAACAAGCTGGCCAAGGGCTTGATCGGCACTAACAACATCGATACCAATTCCCGCCTTTGCATGTCGAGCGCGGTGGCCGGCTACAAGCAAACCTTGGGCGCCGATGCGCCGCCGGCCTGCTATGAAGACATCGATCAGGCGCAGGTCATTTTCATCGTCGGTTCGAACACCGCGTACGCGCATCCGATTTTGTATCGGCGCCTGGAGGATGCGAAGAAGCGCAATCCGGAGCTGAAGGTGATCGTGGCCGACCCGCGCCGCACCGACACCGCACAGGACGCCGATCTGTTCCTGCCGATCCTGCCCGGCACCGACGTTGCGCTATTTAACGGCATGCTCCATATCTGTTTGCGCGACGGCTTGACCGACCGCGCCTTCATCGACGCGCACACGGAGGGCTTTTCCGACTTGCAGCACACCGTGCGCGACTACACGCCCAAGTTCGTGGCCGACCTTTGCGGCATTCCCGAAGCCGACCTGATTGCGGCGGCACGCCTGTTCGGGCAGTCGCGCGCGACCCTGTCGCTGTACTGTCAGGGGCTGAACCAGTCGGCCGTGGGCACGGCCAAAAACGCGGCGCTGATCAATCTGCACCTGGCCACCCATCAAATCGGGAAACCCGGCGCAGGCCCGTTTTCGCTGACCGGGCAGCCGAACGCGATGGGCGGGCGCGAAGTGGGCGGCATGGCCAATCTGTTGTCGGCGCACCGCGACCTGGGCAATCCGGCGCACCGGGCCGAGGTTGCTGCGCTATGGGGCATAGCCGACGTTCCCGCCAAGCCGGGCAAGACGGCGGTCGAGATGTTCGATGCGGTGGCCAGTGGCCAGATCAAGATCCTGTGGATCGCCTGCACCAATCCGGCCCAATCGATGCCGGACCAAAAGCTGATCCGCGCCGCGTTGGAGAAAGCGGAGCTGGTGATTGTCCAGGAGTCGTATCTGAGCACTGCCACGGTTGCGTATGCCGATGTGCTGTTGCCGGCGACGACCTGGAGCGAAAAGGAAGGCACCGTCACCAACTCCGAGCGGCGCATTACGCGGATTCATCCGGTTCTGCCAAAGCCGGGCCAGACCCGCCACGACTGGGAGATCGTGGGCGACTTCGCCCGCAAGCTGGCGCCCTTGCTGGGCCGACGCGTTGATTTTTGTTCGTATGCGAGCACCGAGGAGATCTGGAACGAGCACCGGGAAACGACGCGCGGGCGCGACCTCGACATCACCGGCTTGTCGTTCCAGATTCTCGATGAGCAGGGGCCGCAGCAATGGCCCTATCCGAGCGGGGCAGCAACGGGCAAGCAGCGGCTGTATGAAGACGGTATCTTCCCGACCGCGAACGGGCGCGCCAGATTCGCCAACACCGCTTACCAGCCGCTGGCCGAGCCGGTCGATGCGCGCTACCCGATGCACTTGAATACCGGCCGCTTGCGCGACCAGTGGCATGGCATGAGCCGCAGCGGAACCGTGGCGCAAGCGTTTTCCCATGCAGCCGAACCGGCCGTCGTGATGGCCAGGATCGACATGGAGCGCCGCCTGTTGAACGATGGCGATCTGGTGCATGTGACCAGCCGGCGCGGCACGCAAATTCTGCCGGCCTTGGCAGGCGTTGAGATGCGCAGCGGCCAAGCCTTTATCGGCATGCATTGGGGGCAGGAATATGTCTCCGGACGCAGCGTCGGGGGCGCGACCTTCGGCGTGAATGGGCTGACCCAGCCGGCCTTCGATCCCATGTCGAAACAGCCCGAACTCAAGCATGCGGCGGTCAAGATACTCAAGGCCCAATTGCCCTGGCGCTTTCTGGTGTTCGGCTGGGTTGACGAGGCTCAGGTATTGTCGCTGCAGGCGCGCTTGCGGCCCTTTATGCGGCGCTTTGCTTTCGCGTCCTGCACCCTGTTCGGACGCGAGCGCGTGGGCGTACTGCTGCGGGCCGCTGACGACTATGCGGCCGAGCCGGCACTGGTGCGCGAGATCGAGCTCCTGTTCGGGATCGAGGGCGCGGGTGTGCTGCGTTATGACGACACCAAGCGCGGCAATGCACGCCATCTTCTGGTACAGGATGGCAAGCTGGCGGCCGTCGCGCTGGCCGGTGATACGTCGGCCGGGCACTGGCTCAAGCAAACGCTGGAAGGGGAGCTGCCGGTGGCGCAGTACGGGCGTTTGTTGCTGACGCCATCGTCCAACGCGCCGCAGGGTTTCAAGGCGCGCGGGCGGATCGTGTGCAACTGCCTGAATGTGGCGCAGGCCGAGATCAATGAGGCGCTGACCGACTTGGCCGAAGCGCCAGATGCGCTGGGGGCGTTGCAGGCCAAGCTCAAGTGCGGCACCAATTGCGGCTCGTGCCTGCCGGAGCTCAAGCAGATGGTGTTGGAAGCGCGCCGCGTGCAGCCTAGAGCAGCTTGAGGTTCCCTGCCTCCGCTTTTGGCTACGGCGCGTCGACTACGGCCGTTCGCGCAACTGCGCAGCCGTCTCCCGGATCATTTTTTCCGTGGTCGCCCAGTCGATACAGCTGTCTGTCACCGACACCCCATACTTGAGTTGGGACAGGTCTTGCGGAATCTTCTGGTTGCCGGCTTCGATATTTGACTCAATCATTACCCCGACCAGCGACTTGTTGCCGTGCCGGATCTGGTTGACGACATCTGCCATCACCAGCGGCTGCAATTCCGGCTTCTTGTAGCTGTTCGCGTGCGAGCAGTCCACCACCAGATTGGCCGGCAGCTTGGCCTCGGTCAGCGCCTGCTCTGCGATCGCGATCGATACCGAATCGTAGTTCGGGCGTCCGTCGCCGCCGCGCAGCACGACGTGGCCGTACGCGTTGCCGCGGGTACGCACGATGGCGACATTGCCCTGGCCGTTAATGCCGAGGAAGGAGTGCGGGTGGGCCGCGGACAGGATCGCGTTGATCGCGATGCCGATGTCGCCATCGGTGCCATTCTTGAAGCCGACCGGGGTCGACAGGCCGGACGACATTTCGCGGTGGGTCTGGGATTCGGCGGTGCGGGCACCGATCGCGGTCCAGGCGATCAGGTCGCCCAGGTATTGCGGTGAGATCGGATCGAGCGCCTCGGTCGCGGTCGGCAGGCCCAGTTCGCACACGTCGAGCAGAAATTGGCGCGCCCGCTCCATGCCGACGTTGACGCGGAACGAGTCGTTCATGTCCGGGTCGTTGATGTAGCCTTTCCAGCCGGTCGTGGTGCGCGGCTTTTCGAAGTAGACGCGCATCACCAGCAACAGCGAATCGGCCACCTCGGCCTGCAGCGCCTTGAGACGGCGCGCGTAATCGAGGCCCGCGACCGGATCGTGGATCGAGCAGGGCCCGACGACAACGAACAGGCGCTTGTCCTTGCGGTCGATGATATTGCGCAAGGACAAACGGCCCTGCATGACAGTCTCGCCTGCGAGGTCCGACAGGGGTAGCCTGGCGTGCAGCTCTTCGGGCGAGGGCATCGGTGCGAACGATGTGACGTTGATGTTTTCGATGTCTTGCGTGTTCATGAGTGTGCTTTGCGAAAGAGGAGCGGGCGGACCACAATCGCTTAGTGTAGCTTAAATGCGGGGAGTGACAGACGACGGGGAAATTGATGACGCGCTACGCATTCTCTCGGATATGATCACTCAGGGCGAACGCCGATCGGCCAACCCTGGCACGCGACCGGCAGCGCCGTCCTTGATGGGACGGCGCATGCCGCCTGCTGGCCTCAGATAGCGAGTGGTTCGCTATCGTCCGGTGCGGTCCCCGCGATTGCCTCGATATCGATCGGTTCGGTGTCGTCCGGTGCGGTGGCCGCGATGGCGGTCACCTGTTCAACAAAGGCATCGGTCTGCACTGGTGGTGGCGGGACCGGGTCGCTTCCGTCGCTGCCGCAGGCACTCAAGAGGATGGCGACTACTAAATATAATCGTTTCATGGTGCTCTCCTGTTCATTTCGACAAATAATCCTTTACAGTTTTGGTGCGACTTGTGGCGAGCCGGGGAGAGGCGTTTTCAGATACGGGAAGCTAGTGTTGAAGAACGTCTCGTCCAGGAAAGCGCCGTCCGTAAAGCGCAGCGCACCGGCCGGCGCATCGGCCGGCACGCAGCCAATGCTCAGCGTGCACAACTTGCCCATCACTACCCGCAAGGCAATGTCGACGATGTCGTCACCAGGACGGCGCCCGTTCGGAAAGCCCGCGTTGTCGCCATCGATCACGCCGAGGCGTTTTTGCGCGCCTGCCGGTGTGGCCGCGATCGACGTGTTCAGGCGCAGCATTTCGGACGCAGTGACCGAGGCAGGCTGGTTCACGCCCTTCACGCCGGTCAGAAATACGGCGACCAGGTCATTGCGAGGGAAGTTGGTCGGGGCCTTCGCTCCGGCGCCGCCGAATAGGACTTCGATCAGGGCCGGTAGGGTCGGGTTGGTCACATAATCGGCGAACTGGCCGTCATTGGCTGGCTTGCTGTGGTTGAAGCGATCCTTGTCCTTCAGGCCAATGACGAGTTCGTTGACCAGCGGCATGCCCAGGCGGGAAACCTGCACCCATGCGCCGCCATCGCGCGACACATTGGTGCCGTCCCTTGGCGTCGGATTGAGCAAGCGGCCTTGGCGCAGGCTGGCCGTGGTCCAGCCGCCAATGACCGGATCCGCACTGCCGGACGCGGTCAGGCAGGACGCAGCGATTTCCAGTGCGATCGAGGTGATATTTTTGTCATCCAGATTGTCCAAGGCGCCTTTCTCGGCACTCAGATCATCGCCTGCAACGGGCGCTTTGTAGTTGATCAGGTCGAATGTTTCACCCAGATTGACCACGAACGGATCCTTGCGCTGGCCGACAAACATCACGCCCGGTGTGCTGCAGCCCGGGATATTGATATTGTAGACGTGCAGGCCCGCGTACGCGGCGTAATTGGGGATCGACTTGTTGCCGATGTTGTCGATCGGCTTGTCGAATGTTGCCGAGCCGCCGGCCGCATTGGTGACGGCTTGACGCTGGCCGCCTCGACGCCCGTTGCGCACGACGTTCACGCTGTACGTTTCGCGTACGTTGATACTGGGGTGGTTCACGCTATCGATGGCGCCACCGCTGATCACGAGCGGAATCGGCACTTGCTTGCCGCCGACGGAGAACTGGGCGTTCTTGTTTTCGTTCTTGAAACGAAACTGGAAGGTCAGGTCTTCCTTGGCGTCGCCGTTGTTGTCGATATGGATTTCATAGAGGGCGTCCGGATCCATCGAGAAAAAGTTCGGACCGCCGTACGCGTCTTGCAGCGGTACGTAGTTGGCGATCAAGGTGACAAAATTGGAGCGCCCGGCCTGATAACTGCGGAACATGTAGAAGTCGGTCCCGTCGACCTTGGGCGTACGCGCAATGAAAGGTGCTTCGCGGTGGCTCGATGCGTATGCTGATGGCAGATAGGCAACGGCCAGCAAGTTGCTCAGGATCGCGGCACCAAGCGTGGTCCTGGTCAAAAATGTAGACATGTTTCTCTCCTTTAATCTAGGTGAACTGGTTAACGGGCGAATGCAGGGTGATATACGTAGGAAGAACGGAATCGGATTCAGTTCGTCCGGCGTTGATCTTAGTGACGCCACATTGACGCACCTTAAAGAACAGCCGCGGCGCCGATGGGTCACGGAAATTGTGCAGCGTATGCCGGTTGCACAGCAAGAAGAGGGCGAAAACGTGTAAGCTTTGGGTATGACAACATTCAGCTTTAACCCCATGCTCGAGCCGTTCGCGGCCGCGCGTTTTATCAAGGAAATTGGCCGCGGCAAAAACGGCGCGCGCAGCCTCTCACGGACTGACGCGAGCGCCCTATACGGCGCGATGCTGGAAGGGCGGGTGTCCGACCTGGAACTGGGCGGCATCATGCTGGCCATGCGCATCAAGGGCGAGTCGGTCGACGAAATCGCCGGCTTCCTCGATGCGGCCGAGGCATCGTTCGACCCTTTGACGGCACCGGCCGGGCACTATGCCCCGGTGGTGATTCCCAGCTATAACGGCGCGCGCAAGATGGCCAACTTGACGCCGCTGCTGGCAATGCTGCTGGCGCGCGAAGGTGCGCCGGTACTGGTGCATGGAGTCTTGCAGGACCCGGGGCGGGTAACCACGGCCGAAATTTTCCGGTCGATGGGGATGGCGCCGGCGCACTCGGTGGCCGCAGCCGAATCCGATTTTGCGCGCGGCCAGCCGAGCTTCATGCCGATCGACGCGCTGGCGCCGCGCCTGG
>JANPCW010000320.1:0-1676 GCA_031431155.1 Janthinobacterium sp.
CTTTGCCAAGGGCGGATCAGGCAGCGCGGCCCTGGACCTGGATGCTCTGGATGCAGCGGTGCAAAGCGCGTTCCCGCCGGCGCTGGCACGCACCAGCAGCTACCTGACGCATCCGACATTTACCCGCTACCACGCCGAACACGACATGCTGCGCTACCTGCGCAGCCTGGCCGACAAGGACCTGGCGCTGGACCGGACCATGATCCCGCTCGGTTCCTGCACCATGAAGCTGAACGCGACCAGCGAGATGATTCCGGTCACTTGGCCCGAGTTCTCGGCGATCCACCCGTTCGCGCCGGATGCGCAGACCGTCGGTTACCGCGAAATGATCGCGCAACTGGAACAGATGCTGTGCGCGCTGACTGGCTACGCGGCCGTGTCGCTCCAGCCCAATGCCGGCTCGCAGGGCGAGTACGCCGGCCTGCTGGTGATCCATGCCTACCATGCCTCGCGTGGCGAAGGACACCGCAATATCTGCCTGATTCCATCGTCGGCCCACGGCACCAACCCGGCCTCGGCCAATATGGCCGGCATGCAGGTGGTCGTGACCGCCTGCGACGCGCGCGGCAACGTCGACCTGGCCGACCTGAAAGCGAAGGCCGAACTGCATAGCGCCAACCTGGCCTGTGTGATGGTGACATACCCGTCAACTCACGGCGTGTTCGAAGAGGGTATCCAGGAATTGTGCCAGATCGTTCATTCCCACGGCGGCCAGGTGTATATCGACGGCGCCAACATGAACGCGCTGGTCGGAGTGGCCGCGCCCGGCAGTTTCGGCGGCGACGTCAGCCACCTTAACCTGCACAAGACCTTCTGCATTCCGCACGGCGGTGGCGGCCCCGGCGTTGGCCCGATCGGGGTTGGCGCGCACCTGGCCAAGTTCCTCCCAAGCCAGCGTTCGACCGGTTACGAGCGCGATGCCTCCAGTATCGGCGCAGTCAGCGCCGCGCCATTCGGCTCGGCCAGCATCTTGCCAATCTCGTGGATGTATATCGCGATGATGGGCGCTGAAGGCTTGACGGCAGCGACCGAGACGGCGATCCTGGCGGCGAACTATATCGCGCGCCGCCTGTCATCTCACTATCCGGTGCTGTATTCAGGGCACGACGGGCTAGTTGCGCACGAGTGCATACTCGATTTGCGCGCGCTGACCGACGCGACCGGCATTAGCAACGAAGACGTGGCCAAGCGCTTGATGGACTTCGGTTTCCATGCGCCGACCATGAGCTTCCCGGTTCCCGGCACCCTGATGATCGAGCCCACCGAGAGCGAATCGAAAGTGGAAATCGACCGCTTCATCGATGCCATGATCGTGATCCGCTCGGAAATTGCGAAAGTCGAGCAGGGCGAATTTGACCGTTTGGACAATCCGCTCAAAGGCGCGCCGCACACGGCCGAAGTGTTGACGGCCGATGTCTGGGAGCACAAGTACAGCCGCGAAGTGGCAGCCTTTCCGGTGACCGCACTGCGCAAGCAGAAGTACTGGCCGCCAGTGGGACGGGCCGACAATGTGTACGGCGACCGCAACCTGTTCTGTGGTTGCGCACCGATCGAGGATTACGAGTAAGTCCCGCACAGGCGCGCTGCGACGCCAGTTGCAAGCGCGTCAGTCAAAGGCACAATACGAATGAAACCCTCAATCAAAGCGGCACTGGTGTCGGCCCTGGTCTTCCCGG
>JANPCW010000321.1:0-4630 GCA_031431155.1 Janthinobacterium sp.
CGAATCGGAGGTAAGGGCGCATCAATCCTTCGGCCGCGCAGGTGGCGTACTGACTTCGCAACTGCCTACATGGTCGATGAATGCTTGGGCATCCAAGCCAGTCAAAACACCCACAAAGCCGCTACGTTGCTGTACTTCACAGGGGTGGATATTGGTGTCGCACTACGCGTACTGGCGAAACGGCATCAGCGTAGGAAAATATGGCCGTGAGCAGATTTCAAACGGCGCATGTGCGGTAGGCTGATTTCTTCGTTTGAACGAAATTGTCAGTAGTCAGCCGGCACTCTGAACTTATACAAAGTGCATGCATACCCGTCAATAGTTTCATTGTGAGCCGAGAATTTTTCATGTGTTAGCTTAGGAATAACATCTTTCCAGAATGCTGCTGCGCCTAGATTTTCAGTAATGTAAAAAATCTGCCAGCCTCCGAAGAAGCGCTCCAACAATTCGGTTACTACGGTTTTCGCTACGCCTTTCCGACGAAACCCGCGTGCTGAGCGCGAGCAGGATGTTTGATGGCTTGATGTTCACGATAGCTGATGGTCAATCAGGCGCTTTTCGATGAGCCGAACTGGACTGCGCCGACTCGACCGCTATTGGCCGGATGGCATCGTCGCAGCGGGGGCCAGCCCCGCAAAGCGCTCCTACATGCCCCCGCGATACGCCGGGGTACGCCCTGAACGGGCGAGCTCGCCTTCGCTCGGCTCAAATCGCCCCGGCCCGGCAACTCACCGATCGAACCCAGTCTGGCAAAGGTAGGCGCAGAAGTTGATGATGCCGACGATCAGAATAAATCGGGCTCGGCAGCCCGCTTTTTGTCACCAGTCCCGTTGACGTTGATCACGCATTCCTGATCGGCATGGTGGCTGAGGATCTGAGCGTAGTAGGCGGCCTCGAAGCGGTGATACAACTGCACCAGCACGTCAGCCACAGCTGCGGCGGCCTCGTCCGACAGCGCCGGCAACTCGATCTCGAGCATGACCGTTGGCCGTCTGGCCCGGCGTGGTGTTGCGCTCATTTTTTTCTTGATCATGATTGGCTCCTAAGCGTGGCCGCGGGTATTGCGCCGCGTCGAATTGGTGGCGGAACTGGGCGGCGCGAACACGTCCAGGTACAGCTTGTCGTCCAGGCTGGGCAGTTTGCGCTGCGCCGCCACGGCCAGCAGTTGCGCCGCCATGTTGGTCATCACGCGGTAGTTGCCGCCGGCGCGTTCGCACAGCGTGTGCTTGAGGGTCGTGCTCATCAGGGCGGAAGCACCGGCGCTATCGAGCAGGTGATTCAGGCACGCGCTCAACTCTTCCCGTGACGCGTAGTCCAGGGCCAGCCTGACCCGAATGCGGGTGCCCAAGGGCAGCAGCTCGTCGCGCGCCAAGGCATCCGACAGGCGTCCGTCGCCGGCCAGTATGACGGCCAGCAAGGGCTGCGAGTCGAAGCGCGCAGAAGCGAGCAAGCGCAACTCCAGCAAGGTCTTCGGACTCATCTCCTGGGCTTCGTCGATCAGCAGGCAGCAGCGCACGCGGGTTGCCTCAAGGTGGCTGACCCAGCGTTCGCGCAAGGTCTTGAAGCCGCCCCAGTGGTTGCTGGGCTTGAGCGAGACGCCGAACACTTCGGCCAGCTCCCGGTAGAAGTCGCCCAGATTGCTTTGCGGGTGATTGAGCACGCCAACCGTCAAGTCGGCCTGGCGCTCAAGCCGATCGGCCAGGGCGCGCAGCACCACGCTCTTGCCGGTGCCGGGGTCGCCCGATATCAGGGCGAAACCGCCTTCGCGCACATGGACGTTCTCGATACGCCAGAAGAAGTCGCTGATCTTCGGCGACAGGTACAGCGCTTCGCTGGGTAACTCGGTGCTGAAGGGATTCCACTTCAGGCCGTACTGGGTCAACAGGATGCGGTTCATGGTTTATGCTCCGGGTCGTGGTGGGTTTCATCGAGTTCAAGGTAGGCTGGCGGCAAACCTGTCGCGGAGAATTGCGCCTGCAAATGGCGCATCAGCGGGGCGTGGCCATCGCCTTGCTGGGTGCTCTTGCGTTCGCCTTTGAGCGCCGTCACCGGGAGCGATGAAACGCCCATGGGTTTGGCGATCGGGCGACGCCGGCCATCGGCGTGCCGGGCCTTGTCCAGCGGATAGATCGTGGCCTGCACGTCCCCGCTGCGGGGATCGACGATGTCGGCACAACTGCGATCCCAACGCGCATAGCGCAGGCTCAGTTCGCGCAGGTGGCCGAACACTTGCGGGATTTCGAAGCGGATGCCATCGAGCGATACGGTGCCATCGCTACGGCGTTGGGTGCGTTTGACCTCGATGCGGAAGTGGCGCCGCAAGGTCGCCGAATCGGGACATTCGCGCATCACGCTGGGACCGGCGATGAACCGCTGCAGCGGCGTGGCGCCGTTCAGTTCCCGGTGCGCCGTCTGATGGTATTCGTTCTCCACCCAGGCGAACGACGCTTCGTTGAGCTGCGCCAGGGTCAGGTTGGGAACGGCGTCGAGCATGGCCATCAGACGCCCCTCGATCCGGCCCCACAGCGTCTCCTGCTTGCCGTTCATCCACGCAGAGCGGGGGCGGGTGTTCAGACCCAGGATACCGAGCTGGTGAAGGCCGGCGCAGAATTCTCCCGAGATCATGGCCGAACCGTTGTCGCTGTAAATGGCTCGGGGTAAACCACGGCGCTGCAAGGCTTGGCAGTAGCAATGCACCAGGCATTGCGTGTTCTCGTGGCCATACCACTGCAGATGCAGGATCAGGCGCGAGTAATCATCGATCACGCACAATCCGATCGGCGTGATCCATTTCCCCTGCTGGTTCAGCACCGGCAGCGAGCCCTGGTGGCCATCGAGATGGGTCAGCGCGCCGACGTGCGTGGCCTCGAAGCTGCGCACTTCGCGCGTGCCGTCCGGCAGCGCCGCACGTTGTGGACCGGACAGCGGTTCGCGTTCGCGCCACAGCCCTTCGGCGCGAAAGTGGCGCCGCACCGACGAATACGATGGCAGGCTGCCTTGCAAGATGACGAGCTTGAGGTTGTCGTAGTGGAGCTGGACATTCCACTTCGGATGGGTCGCGTATTGGTCGCGGATCGCGCCCGCCAGTTCCACGCTGATCGCGCGCATGCTGCCAAGGTCGGCACGCGGCACGGTGGCAAGCAGCCTGGCCGGATCGGGACTGCGCCGCGCCAGGGACAGCCAGCGTTCGAGCGTGGATAAACCGAATTTCACATCGCGCCCATGAATCGGGTGGCGCCAGATCTGCCTGCTCAAATCGGTCAGCCGGTGCTTCAGTTCGCCTCGGGCCGGCGGGGCCGCCAGCAACTGGCCGATGATCAAGAGGCGCAGCCTGGCCCAGCGCTCCCGCGCGCTGGGATCGTCTTTGGTGGACATGGTGGTATCGCCTTTCGCACAAGCGAGCCCCACGGCCCGGTAGAGTTCAGACTAGGCGAGCATCGCCTCCTTGCACAGGACCATCCTGTGCGTGCCAGCCACATCCATTTAGCAGCCCTCGGTTATCGTGGAAAGTGGTGCAAGCCAGCGCATGACCGCCGCCAGCACCCCGGCATCGTCAGCGGCCACGACACGGCGCAACAAGGCATGTGGCAGCTCCGGGGCGGCGATCGGCGGCAAGAAGCGTCCGTTCAAGTCGCGCCACAATGCGCTGGCAGTGAAGCGGGTCAACCACCATTCACGCCAGCGCTCGATCGTGCGCACGGGCACCCCGAGCTGCTGCGATAGCCGCTGGCCGCGCCGAAGGTTCAGGCCGGAGCATAGTGCCGTGGCCAACAGCACGACCGCGCCCCAGTAGACGCGTCGGCCGAGAAAGCGCACCGATTCCGGTGTGCAGCGCAGGCGGCATTTGCCGCAACAGAAGCTCAAGCGCAAGGTATCGGCGGTGCCACCGCATGGGCCGCCGTTGGGCTTGCGTTCGTAATTGGATTGATGAAGTGGCCCGCCACAGCGACAACGGCGCGAACGAACTTCGGCGGCATGCTCTTGATCGATGCGCAGCAGTAGCGAAAAAAATGCTGGATCTTGTAGAACGGATTGGCACATAATGGACTCGTCTCATCGGCGTCAGAAACCAGAGACTCGTCCTCGAAGAGCTTGCTAGTCAAGCTCTTTGAGGGCACCCCGCCTAAATACCCTCAGTTATCTTGCACAAAACCCCGTCCGAGGCCATCAAACATCTTGCTCGCGCTCAGCATGCAGACCCTGACGTTTGTTGTGCTTCGACGCCATCGAAGTCGTGAAAGCCGGAACATCGATGCGCCCGATCTTGGCGGGCTGGTCACTCGCGCAGGTCGGAGTTGTCTCGGTTCCAGGTGCATTTTCTGTTGCTTTGCCGCAGAGAATCGCGTGACTAGGGTTCGAGGCCGGGACAAACGTCTTGCCATGGCGTGCACTGTTGCGGTTGGTTGGCGTAAGACTATTGGCTGCGTAAGTACTCGGCTCATCCTGCTGGCTACTCTTGAACGGCGCCAGGACGAGTTGATAATGCTCTGAATCGTCACAATCGAGATCCATGGCAAATCCTTTCCCGACACAAGTATAGGGATAGCTTCCCATTTGCTGCTCAATTTCGACATTACTTTCGGTGGTGCCGCTTATTTTCCCTCTGCTGTAATTGCGCGGCTCTGGTTTG
>JANPCW010000322.1:0-2117 GCA_031431155.1 Janthinobacterium sp.
TGATCGGACAATTGGGCCGGGCGGCGGGCGCTGGCGGCGCGTTGCACGGCGTGCCGGCCCGGGTGATTCCGATCGACCTTGAACTGTGTACCCGCTGCAATGCATGCATTGTCGCCTGTCCGGAAAATGCAATCGACCTGAGTTATCAAATCAACCTCGATGCATGCACCGCGCAGCGCGACTGTGTAAAGGCTTGCGGCGCCATCGGCGCCATCGATTTTACGCGCAGCGCGAATCAGCGCGGCGGTGCCTTCGACTTGGTTTTCGACTTGTCGGAGCGGCCCTTGATCTCGCTGCATGAAGCGCCGCAAGGGTATCTCGCTCCTGGGGTCGATGTCTTGAAACAGGCGGACTGCGCCCTGCAGCTGACGCAATTGGTCGGCCAGTTCAGTAAACCTAAATATTTTTCCTACAAAGAAAAAATATGCGCGCATAGCCGCAATGGAATCATAGGCTGCAATGCCTGCATCGACGTTTGTTCGGCCGCCGCGATCAGCCACAAGGGCAACCATATCAAGGTCAATCCGAATCTGTGTGCCGGCTGCGGCGCATGCACCACGGTGTGCCCGTCCGGCGCGTTGTCATACGCGTATCCGCGCGCGTCCGACCTTGGCCTGCGCTTGAAGACCATGCTCGCGACCTATGCCAAGGCCGGCGGCAAGCAAGCTGCGCTGTTGCTCCACAGCCAGCAGCGCGGCACCGAGCTGATCGGACAATTGGGCCGGGCGGCGGGCGCTGGCGGCGCGTTGCACGGCGTGCCGGCCCGGGTGATTCCGATCGACCTGCATCATGTCGCATCGGTCGGCATCGACGTGTGGCTGGCGGCAATCGCTTACGGCGCGAGCAATATCCTGGTCCTGACCAGCGATGAAGAAGCGCCGCACTATCTTGACGCGCTGGAGCAGCAAATCGGCATCGCCCAGACCATTTTGTCGGAACTGGGTTACCAGGGCCGCCATATCGAATTGCTGCGCGTCGCGAATGCCCTCGAACTCGATGTCGAGCTGCAACGCATTGCACCGGGCCAGGCGCCGGCACAAGGTGCAAGCTTCAACATCGCCGTCGATAAGCGCAACACGCTCGACTTCGCCCTCGATCACTTGCTCACATTCGCGCCCGCGGCGAAACAGCAAATCGCGCTGCCGGCCGGCGCGCCGTATGGCTTGGTCAGCGTCAATCAGTCGACCTGCACGCTGTGCATGTCTTGCGTGGGCGCCTGCCCCGAATCGGCGCTAACCGACAATCCGAACCTGCCGCAATTGCGTTTCACTGAAAAAAATTGCGTGCAGTGCGGCCTGTGCGAAAAGACCTGCCCGGAACACGCAATCACGCTGACGCCGCGCCTGTTGCTGACCGATGTCGCGCACCAGGCCGTGGTGCTGAACCAGGCCGAGCCTTACAACTGCATCCGCTGTCATAAGCCGTTCGGCACCTTGCAGATGGTCGAGAACATGGTTGCGCGACTGGCGCTGCACGGGGCCTTTGCCGGCAATCTGGACCGGATCCGCATGTGTTCCGATTGCCGCGTGGTCGACATGATGCAAAGCAAGAATGAAACCTCGATCTTTGACGTGAACGCTGAAGGAAAACGATGACGCCGAGCTCCCAGCCCTTGAAGTTCGAAGCCCCCGATCATGGAGAGGAAGCCGCGCGCGCCGAACTCTATGGCTTGCTGGCGCGGCTGTTCTATGGGCCGCCACCGCAGGCGCTGCTGGACGCCATAGCAAACGCGCCGGTTGAGGGAGCGGGCGTGTTGCAAGACGCGTGGAGCACGCTGGCGGCAGCCTGCCGGCAGACTGACCCCGAGCGGGCGCGCGATGAGTACGAAGCACTGTTCATCGGCGTCGGCAAGCCCGAGCTGATGCTGTACGGTTCCTATTACCTGTCCGGATTCATGATGGAAAAGCCGCTTGCGGCATTGCGTGCCGATCTGGCGACACTCGGTTTGCAGCGCGCGCACAGCGTGCCCGAGAGCGAAGACCATATCGCCACGCTGTGTGAAGTGATGCGCTACCTGATCGGCTCGGCTGATCCGCGGCATGCCAGCATCGCGATGCAAAAACAGTTCTTCGCGGACCATTTACAAACTTGGGTCAATGACATGTGCGATGCCATCA
>JANPCW010000323.1:0-7709 GCA_031431155.1 Janthinobacterium sp.
GCGTGCCGGCATGATCGATCAAGAGCAGTTCCTTGAAATGCGGCAGCGGGGACGACGTTGATGGCGGACGGGTTCGTTCTGGACGCCTCGGTCACGATACGGTGGGCGCTACTTGACGGTTCGGTCAGCGATCGCGCGTACGCGGATCAGGTTCTCGATTCGTTCGCTGTTGCGGCGCAACTCGGGCGGAAAAAGCTCGGCGGCGAGCTTTTTAGGGGCCCGGACTGCTTTGCAGTCCGCCCCGGCTAGCGCCTTTCACCGCGCGGATTTATATCAAAAATAGAACCAAGGGGGGAGATCATGGCGAAATTGGTGGTACGAAATTTAGATGATGACCTGGTGCTGGCCTTGAAGCAACGCGCTGCTGCCCCGGGGGAATGTGCTGAGGAATTGCATCGGCAGATTCTTCAGGCTGCCCTACGTAGCCCGAAACGGTGCAGCTTTGCGCAACGGAAACGTTATGAAAGCCAATTCAGATAAAGAGTATGAACGGTTCAAGAATCTCGATTTTGCCAATGCAAAGCCGGTGACGGATACGCCCCACTTGCACCGGCTGCAGGCCACCGCCGGCACGAAGTCTCGTATTACGATGCGTGTCGATAGCGACGTGCTTGCTATTTTCCGTGCGCGGGCCGAAATGTCAGGCGCAAACTATCAAACGCTCATGAACGATGCGTTGAAACAGTTTGCGCAAGGTCTCACATTGGCTGACGTTTTGAACACCAGTGTTCGCGAAGCGGTCGATGCTTGTCTGGCCCGGCATACTTTACGTCCCCTCGAAAATCGCACCCCATAATCGCGTCACGTTGCGGGCATGGAGCTCGACCTGAACCATCCCGATCCGCGCCAGATCCTGGCCCTGCAGCCGCATCTGATGCTGCAGCTTGCGCAGCGCGCGATAGGCGTCGCCCACTGCCGCGGCCAGCGCCGGATCGATCAGGCCCAGTTCGCCACACATTTTCAGGAGCGTGATATTGCCCATGTTGGCGGTCAGTTGCGGGTATTGCGCGGCATGCCGCAGCACTAAATACTGGACCATGAATTCAATGTCGATCATGCCGCCTGCGTCTTGCTTGAGGTCGAACAACTCGGTGCGCTTGGGGTGCGCATCGCGCATTTTCTTGCGC
Organism: Janthinobacterium sp.; assembly: GCA_031431155.1. Lineage (GTDB taxonomy): Bacteria > Pseudomonadota > Gammaproteobacteria > Burkholderiales > Burkholderiaceae_D > JANPCW01. The sequence continues at coordinate 1,128 of JANPCW010000323.1, forward strand.
ATCGCCAGCACTTCGTTTTTCAGCTCGATAGCGACGGCGCTGCGGTCCTTGCGCAACACACCTTCGCGGATCTTTTCGAAACGCGCGCCGATATCGACATCGCCGGCGCAAAAGCGCGCGCGGGTCAGCGCCTGGTGCTCCCAGATCCAGGCCGCGCTGGTCTGGTAGCGCTCGAACGCGGTCACCGAGGACACCAGCATGCCGGACGCACCGTCCGGGCGCAGCGCGATGTCGATGTCGAACAGGATCCCGGCCGAGGTATGGCAGGTCATCCAGGTGATGAAGCGCTGCGCCAGTTTGGCGTACAGCGCCGGCGCGTCCGGGTCGTCGTCGTCGAACAGGAAGATGACATCGAGGTCGGACACGTAACCGAGCTCCTTGCCGCCCAGCTTGCCGTAAGCGATGACGGCGAACCTGGGCACCGCGCGGTGCCGGTTGTGTACGGTCTGCCAGGCCGCCTGCACCGTCGCGCCGACGATGATGTCAGCCAGCGCCGACAAATAGTCGGCCAGGCGCTCGACCGTCAGATCGCCTGCCAGGTCCTGTGCCAGCAAACGCAATAGCTGAGCGTGATGCATCTCGCGCAGGATATCCATCTGGCGCTCGGTGTCGCCGGCCGCGCCCTCAAGTTGCTGCTGCAGGTCCGCCGCCAGCGCCACCGGGTCCGGCGCGGCGCTGCGGACCCGTTCGTCCAGCAGTTCATCGAGCAGGATCGGGTGCCCGGTGAGGAACTTGGCGGCCCAGTCGCTCGCATACATCATGCGGATCACGCGCTCTAGCGTGTGCGGGTATTCGGTCAGCAGCGACAGGTAGGCCGAGCGGCGCGCGATGGCCTCGAAGAAGTCGAGCAGGCGCCCCAGCGTGGCCTGCTGAGCGGCGCCGCCCGGCGCGGTTTCCACTTTTGCGATCAGGGGCAGGGCGGCGTCGACCAGGGCCACCAGGCGGGTGCGACTGGCCTCGGGCAGGGCACGCAGGCGCGGCGCCTGCCACATTGCCAGCAGGCGATTGGCGGCGTCGGCCGGATCGTCGAAGCCGAGCGCCGCGAAGCGCGCCCCGATCGCTTCACGGTAATCCGGACCTGCGCCGTCGCCGTATTGTTGGGGATCGATGCTGATGTCGGTCCCGGTCCCGGTCCCGGCTGGGCCGCCGGCCGTCTTGTCGCTGAAGATCGCGTCGAACTGGCCGGCCACGAATGCGCGCTGCGCCTCCAGTTGCACCAGCAGGGTCGCTACATCGGGCAAAGCCATCATCTGCGCCACGAGCAGGCGGTCGGCTTCGTTGGCCGGCAGGGTGTGGGTCTGGGCATCGTCGAGGTATTGCAGGCGGTGTTCGAGCTTGCGCAGGAAGCTGTAGGATGCCAGCAGGCGTTCGATGACGTCGGCGCTCATCAAACCCTTTTCGGCCAGCACGCGCAGGGTGGCGCGGGTCGAGCGCTCGCGCAGTGCGCTGTCTCGTCCGCCACGGATCAGTTGAAACACCTGGGCCAGGAATTCAATTTCGCGGATCCCGCCGCGCCCCAGTTTCACGTTGTTGCTGCGGTCCGGGTGCAACCGTTCCTGGCGGTTGACCTCGGCCCGGATCTGGGCGTGCATGTTGCGGATCGCATCGATCACGCCGAAGTCGAGGTAACGCCGGTACACAAAGGGGCGCACGATCGCGTCTAGCGCGGCGATGTCCTCGGGCCGGCCAGTGACCGCGCGCGCCTTGACCCAGGCGTAGCGTTCCCACTCGCGACCCTGGACGATCAGGTATTGTTCGACCATGTTCAGGCTGGCCACCAGCGGGCCGGAGGCGCCGTTCGGGCGCAACGCCATGTCGACCCGAAACGTGAAGCCGTCCTCGATGATTTCCGACAGCGCGGCGATCAGTTTTTTCCCCAGCCGCGTGAAAAACTCGTGATTCGACAACGGCCGAAGGGCAGGCGCGCCCTCGGTCCCGGTGGCGACCGTGTCGCCATCCTCCGGGTAGACGAAAATGAGGTCGATATCGGACGACACATTGAGCTCGCCCCCGCCCTGTTTGCCCATCGCCAGCACCATCATTTCCTGCGGCTGGCCCGACTCGAACCCGGTCGGGGTGCCGTGGGCCGCGCACATCTCGGCCATCAGGGCCTCCAGATGGGTACGCACCGCGAAGTCGGCAAAACCGGTCATGCTCTCAACAACCTCGGCCAGCTCGGCCTGCCCGTTCAGGTCGCGCGTCATCAGGGCGGCCACCAACAGGTTGCGCAGGCGGCGCATGGCGCGCGGCAGCGGCACACCGCGCGCGCTTTCGCGTTGCAAAAGATCGGCAAAGTCGGGCCGGGCCAGCGCTAATTGCGCCAGTTGCGCGACTTGGGCGGCACGCAGCGGGTCCGCGCCCAGCCAGCGCAGATAGAAACGGGAGGCGTGTGTCAGCGTCGATTGGGTCATTGCTTCGTGTTTCACAGTTGAGAGTGGGCCTGTGTGCGGTAAAATGGACTCAGGATTGGCAGGCATCGGCGCCTGCCTGCGCCCGGACGATGGTAAGGCAGGTGGCGCCATTGACGCAAGCGCGCCAAGCGCAGTTGTGAGCGATTTATTTGACGGCGGGCCCAGTTATTAGCGTATTGATGCAAAACCCGCAGGACGAGACCGCGACAGACAGCGTGCCATTGGCCGCGCGCTGGCGCCGGGTCCGTGCCGCCTATCGCTTGTGCAACCGCGCCACCCACCATCTGCTCGGTTTCACGCTCAAGCTGTTGCTGTTGGCCTATTTCGTATTCGGGATCCTGTTCTTGTTCCTGCGCTACGCGATCCTGCCCAACATCGACTACTACAAGGGCAATATCGAACAGCTGGCAAGCGGCATGATCGGCAATCAGGTCTCGATCGAGCGGGTGTACGCATCCTGGCGGGGGCTGCGCCCGAACCTGTTCCTGGGCGACGTGGTAGTGCGCGACAAGCAAGGGCGCGCGGCGTTGCGCCTGCCCAGCGTGTCGGGCACCCTGTCCTGGTGGAGCGTGCTGGCCGCCAAGCCGCACTTTGAATCGCTGGAAATCATCCGGCCCGAACTCGATATCCGGCGCGCGTCCGACGGCAAGCTGTATGTAGCCGGGATCTTCCTCGATCCGAACAAGGGCGGCGACGGCAAGGGCGCCGACTGGTTGCTGAGCCAGCGCGAAATCGTGATCCGCGAAGGGCGCCTGCACTGGACCGACGCGGTGCGCGCGGCGCCCGAACTGCAGCTCGACAACGTCAATCTATTGTTGCGCAATCAGTGGTGGCAGCATCAGTTCGCGCTGCAGGCGACCCCGCCTGCCGCCTTGGGCCAGCCAATCGACGTACGGGCCGATTTCGTCCATCCCCATTTTGCGTCACGCGTTTCCAACGTGGCGCTGTGGAAAGGCGAGTTGTTCGCCGATTTCCGCGACACCGACCTGGCCGCCGGCAAACCCTATCTCGATTATCCCTTCGAGCTGACCGAGGGCAAGGGCTCGGTGCGGGCCTGGCTTGCGCTCGATCACGCCAGGCTGGCCGGTTTCACCGCCGATGTCGGCCTGTCCGGCGTGAAGGCGCAGTTGGCGGCTGATCTGGCGCCGCTCGCGCTGACGCGCGTCAGCGGACGGATCTCGGCCCGTGAACAATTCGCGCCCGAGGTGCAGGACGGCACGCCCACGCTTGGCGCGCACGGGCATGAGATCACGCTCTCTAACTTGTCGCTGCAAACCGAAGATGGGCTGGCCTTGCCGCCCACCTCGCTGTCCGAGCGCTTCACGCCGGCCACTGCCGGCAAGCCCGAAAAAACCGAACTCAAGGCCAAGTTGCTCGACCTGGAAATCGTCAGCGCGCTGGCCGGGCGCCTGCCCCTGTCGGCGGCGCAGCGCCAACTGCTGGCCGATTTCGCGCCGCGCGGCTTTGTGCGCGACTTTTCAGCCGAGTGGCAAGGCGCCTACCCGGCCATTGCTGCCTACCATATCAAGGCCCAGGTCGCCGCGCTGAGCTTGAAGGCGCAACCGGCGCACTTGCCCCAGCCAAAAGCCGGCAAGCGGGCGGCCCAGGCGGGGGTGCCGGCGATTCCCGGGTTCGAAAACCTGACCGGCAGCGTTGATGCGAGCGAGCGCGGCGGCCGTTTTGCGCTTCATTCCCGCGATCTGGTCTTGCAACTGCCATCCTATTTCAACGACCCGACGCTGCCGTTCGAGACTCTGGACATGCAGGCGCGCTGGTCGTTCCATAATAATGAGCAGTTGCTGCTCCAGATCGACGCCATGGACTTCATCCAGGAGGGCGTGGTCGGCTCGTTGGCAGGCCAGCACCTGATGCCGTTGAAGTCAGCGCACGGTAAGGGCTTGGGCAGTGTGGATCTTTCCGGCAAGTTCACCGGCTTCGACCTGAAAAAGCTCGACCGCTACCTGCCTGCGACGACGCCGCCCGCGTTGCGCCAGTGGCTGACCGGTGCGCTGGAAGAGGGCATGGCGCAGGATGTTACCCTCAGATTGCGCGGCGACCTGGCCCAATTCCCGTTCCGCTCCGATGCCAAGGGCGGCCAGAGCCCGGGCGGCAGGGGCGAGTTCCGGGTCGCCGGCCGGATCGAAAACGGCAAGCTTAACTACGCCCCAGGGCACCTGGCCAAGGATGGAAAGTCGCCATTGTGGCCGCAAGCCGAGCGCATCAACGGCAGCTTCCTGTTCGACCGCACACGGATGGAAATCAGGGGCGATACCGCCCGTACGCTCGGTGTGGGCTTGTCGAACGTAAAGGCGGTGATCCCCGATTTGTTGGACAAGGACATGATGCTTGAGATCGACGGCAACGCGGCAGGCCCAATGAACGAGTTTTTTCGTTACGTGCGCACCAGCCCGGTTCTGGATTGGATTTCGCGCTTCACCGAGGATGCCAGCGCTAACGGAAATGCCACGCTGGGGTTGAAATTGCAACTGCCGCTGTCTCATCTGCTCGACGCCAAAGTGCAGGGCTCGCTACAATTGCTCAATAACGATGTCATCCTGTTCAACGAGCTGCCTCCGCTGCAGGCGGCGCTTGGCAAGATCGAGTTCAATGAAAAAGGCGTGAACCTCAATGGGGTGGGCGCCAGTTTCCTGGGCGGGCCGCTGGCGATCACGGGCGGTACCCAGCGCGACAATTCAATTCAAATCAAGCTTGGCGGAAGCGTCGCCGCCGATGGCATGCGCAAGAACTATCCGGCGCCGTTGATGCAGCGCCTGGCCAGCCATTTTTCGGGCAGTGCGCGTTATAGCGGCACGATTCTGGCCAAGGATCACCAGACCCAGATCGCCATCGAATCCAATCTGGCCGGCCTCGGCCTGGACTTCCCGCCACCGTTGAAAAAGGGGATGCCCGAGTCGTTGGCGCTGAAATTTTTCCTGAACCGCCAGGCGCCCACCGAGGCCGGCCTGGTGCGCGAGGAGATCAAGGTTGCGCTTGGCAGCACGATGGCGGCGCGCTATCAGCGCCAAAAGCTGGGTGCCGGGCCCTGGCAACTGGTGCGCGGCGGGATCGGGGTGAACGCGCCGGCGCCCGAACCGGACAGCGGCTTGACCGTCAACGTAAACCTGAAGTCGCTCAGCGTCGATGCCTGGAGCAAGCTGGGCAGCACAATTAGCGGCAGCCTCAAGCAGGATCCCGCACATCCGCCGAACGCAAAGGCCGAGGCGGAGCTATCCAGCCTGGCCCAATACGTCGTGCCCGACGTGATGGCAGCCCGTGCCAACGAACTGATCGTGGGCGAGCGCAAGCTGGAAAATGTGGTGGTGGGAGCCTCGCACCAGCGCAACGTGTGGCAGGCCAGCATCGACTCGACCCAGGCGTCCGGCTACGTAACCTGGAACGAAGCGGTCGGCGGCCAGGGCCTGGGTAAGGTCACGGCGCGGCTCTCCTCGCTGATCATTCCCGCATCGTCTGCGGCCGGTGTCACGCAGCTGCTGGAAGGCAACAGCACGGCGCCACCGATTCCGGCGCTCGATATCGTGGCGGAGCGGTTTGAACTGTTCAACAAGAAGCTGGGCCGGCTTGAGTTGGGGGCAAGCAACGTCCAGGCCGCGCAGGGACGCGAGTGGCGCATTAACCAGTTGTCGCTGGCCAATCCCGATGGCGAGTTAAAGGGCACCGGCAAGTGGATGATCCGGGATGGCCAAAGCAATACCAGCTTGAACTTTACGCTCGATATTGCCGATGCAGGCAGACTGCTGGACCGGTTTGGCTTTCCCGATACGATCCGCAAGGGGCGTGGCAAGCTCGCGGGCGACATAACCTGGAACGGCCTGCCGTATTCGCTCGATATTCCCAGCCTGTCCGGCCAGATTGCGATGAACGTGGAGAAGGGCCAGTTCCTCAAGCAGGATCCGGGTGCGGCGAAATTGCTCGGCGTGCTGAGCCTGCAAGCCCTGCCGCGCATGTTGAAGCTCGATTTCCACGACATGCTTTCCGAGGGCCTCGCCTTTGACGGCATCACTGCCAATGCGCACATCACGCGCGGCGTGGCGCGCACCGACAACTTGAGAATGCACGGCGTGAGCGCCTCGGTGCTGATGGACGGGACGGCCGACATCGCCAACGAGTCGACCGATTTGCACGTGGTGGTGATTCCCGAATTCAATCTCGG
>JANPCW010000324.1:0-1589 GCA_031431155.1 Janthinobacterium sp.
GCCAGCGTCGAGGAAACCAGCGCCTCGATCGAGCAGATGACGGCGTCGATTGCGCAAAACACGGAGAATTCGAAGGTCACCGATGGCATGGCCAGCAAGGCGGCCAAGGAAGCGGCCGAAGGCGGCGAAGCGGTCAACTCGACGGTGGCGGCGATGAAGCAGATCGCCAAGAAGATCGGCATCATCGATGACATCGCCTATCAGACCAACCTCTTGGCATTGAATGCGGCGATCGAGGCGGCGCGGGCCGGCGAACACGGCAAGGGCTTCGCAGTGGTGGCGGCCGAAGTGCGCAAACTGGCCGAACGCAGCCAGGTAGCCGCCCAGGAAATCGGCGAAGTGGCCAGCAGCAGTGTGGAACTGGCGGAAAAAGCCGGCAAGCTGCTGGGTGAAATGGTGCCGAGCATCCGCAAGACGTCCGACCTGGTGCAGGAAATCGCCGCCGCGTCGAGCGAGCAATCGTCCGGCGTGAGCCAGATCAATTCGGCCGTGATGCAGCTGAGCCAGACCACACAGCAGAACGCCTCCAGCTCCGAAGAGCTGGCGGCCACCGCCGAGGAGATGAGCAGCCAGGCCGAGCAGTTGCAGCAAACCATGGCATTTTTCAAGCTTGACGGCGCGCCAAGTGCGAAAGCCCTCGTTTTCTCGGGCCGTAAGAGTGCCGTCGGCGCCACTTCCGGCCCAGCGAAAAAGAGCAGCGGCCGGGTCGCGGGCAATCTGGCGCTGGCAGCCACCGCCGCGCTTGACGAATCGCAGTTCACCAAGTTCTGAAGGAGCCCGTCATGAATGCACTGGTTCAGGCAGGAGGCACAGCGCTGGCCGGTTCGGCAGCGCCGCCAGCAATGATCGAACAAAAGCAGTATTTGACGTTTATGCTTGGCGCCGAGATGTTCGCGATCGGCATTTTGGGGATCAAGGAAATCATCGAGTACGCGGGACTGACCGAGGTCCCGATGATGCCGGCATGCATACGCGGCGTGATCAACCTGCGCGGCGCGGTGGTGCCGGTGATGGATCTCTCGGCGCGCTTCCGCAAGCCGGCGGCGGCCTTCACCAAGCGCACCTGCATCGTCATCGTCGAAGTCGAGGTCGAAGGTGACGCTAGAGGCGAACGCCAGGACATGGGGATGGTGGTCGATGCGGTCAACGCGGTGCTGGAAATCCCATCGGCCGAAATCGAGCCGGCGCCGGCCTTCGGCGCCAAGATCCGCACCGATTTCATCGAGGGCATGGGCAAGGTCAACGGCAAGTTCGTGATCTTGCTTAACGTCAACCGGGTGTTGTCGGTGGAAGAAATCGGCGCGCTGGGCAAGGTCGGTGAAGCGGCGCAGCTGTTACCGGCATAGCGCAGTTCTTGTGCTAAATGTCTCGCTGGCTCGGTGGTGGGGACGCCGAGCCGGCGGATAACGCTGCGCTCATCCGCCCTTTTATCGTCCTGCGCCAAATCGCCCCAATAGATCAACCCGATGACCATGCTTTCTATTACCGATCAGGAATTCACCCAGTTCCAGCGATTCATTTTTGACGCTGCCGGCATTACCCTTTCGTCCTCGAAAAAAGCGCTGGTCAGCGGGCGCCTGGCAAAGCGC
>JANPCW010000325.1:0-3709 GCA_031431155.1 Janthinobacterium sp.
TGGATGACGCGCACGACTAGGCGCAGCAAGGCGGCGACCGGCGTGATGCGGCTTTGCAGCGATGCCGTCTGGCCGGGCGCGATCACCACGTCCGACACGATCGGGTTGCCATCGATATTGACGGCCGGCTGTCCGGCCGCGTCGACCAAGCTCAGCGCCACGCGCATGGAGTCAATCGGTTGAATGGGGTCACCCGGGGTGATTGGATCACTCGGGATCAACCGGTTGGTCACGGCAAAGCGCAGGGTTTGCCCGACGGCCACGCTGTGCAGCCCGAACGGCGTGATCGGCTGCAGCGCGTTCGACATGCGACAGCGCTGCGCCGGCCATGCCGCCGTCATGCTGCCGCTGACGTTGTCGAGCAGTTCGGGCAGGAAATCGCTGTTGAGCAACGTTTTCCCGTCATCGCCCACGAAGCGCAACTCGAGCAGCACGGCTTGCGAGCCGAAGTCGACGCGGCGATTAACGTCATCGTCATCGTCATCGTCATCGTCATCGCCGGCGACGACCGCCATGGTCACCCGTGCGATGCGCGCGGCGGCCAGCGGCAGCAAGATTTCATTGTTGTTCATTGCCTTCCTTGTTCGGCCAGCGGTGGCCCTGCCTTCCGACCGGGTGGGGATAAAGCGGAAAAACAGCGACCGGTGAATACACAGGCAACAGGGGAAAGAATAATGCAGCGGGATGGTGGCCGGCACCGTTACTTGATAATAGTTTAATAACCATCAAGGAAACTTATGCGTGTAAGTTTCCTTTACACGGATGCATGCCGTGTTCAGCATGCCGGCTGCCGCAGCTATGCTTGAAAATAATTTTGAGGCTTGTGGGGGGTGCGGCAACGCTCCCATGTCGTAGCGAGGAGTGCTAGATCCCTGGGCGCCTGCTGAAGGAAGGATAGCTAGATGATTATCAACTTTGGATCGACACCACACTGATGAGTGGGTCAGTTTTCGGCCGGTATTCAGCTAAGCAGCCTGCGTTGCAGGCGTCTTCCATATATCGTATAATTACGATGTTAAATTTTATTTTTAACGATATTTGTTTCGCATCTGGGCGAAACACATTTGGGAAAAATTGAGCATTCATGGAAATTGACGCAATTCACAAGGCGCTGGCAAACCCGGTCCGGCGCCAGATCCTGGCTTGGCTGAAGGAGCCGATGCAGCACTTTTCGGAACAGGAATATCCGCTTGAGCTCGGCGTTTGCGCGGGCCTGATCGATCAGCGCACCGGATTGTCGCAATCGACCGTGTCGGCGCATCTCGCAGCCTTGCAGCGGGCCGGCCTGGTGTCATCCAAGCGGGTCGGGCAATGGATTTTTTTTAAACGCAACGAGGCGACCATCCAGGCCTTCCTCGATCACATGAACAAGCAGCTCTAGAACGCGGCGAGCATCGCGCTTTCAACTTCGCTCCGGCTTCGGGCCGGGCACTTTTCAAAGGAATCATCATGGCAAACTTATTCGATCCGATCACCATCGGCGACCTTACCCTTGCAAATCGCATCATCATGGCGCCGCTGACACGGGCGCGCGCAATCGGCGGCGACCGCGTGCCGAACGCACTCATGGCGCAATACTATGTGCAGCGTGCCTCAGCCGGCCTGATCCTGAGCGAGGCCACTGCCGTGAGCGCGCAGGGCGTCGGTTATGCCGACACGCCGGGCATTTGGTCGGAGCAGCAGGTGGCGGGCTGGAAACACGTCACCGATGCGGTGCATGCGGCCGGCGGGCGGATTTTTCTCCAGCTGTGGCATGTGGGCCGCATTTCGGATCCGGTGTTCCTGGACGGCGCGCTGCCGGTCGCCCCCAGCGCGGTTGCGGCGCAAGGCTTCGTCAGCCTGCTGCGCCCGCAGCGCGCCTACCCGATTCCGCGCGCGCTTGATATCGACGAGCTGCCAGGCATCGTGGCGGCCTATCGCAAGGGCGCCGAGAACGCGAAGCTGGCCGGTTTCGATGGGGTGGAAGTGCATGGCGCGAACGGCTATCTGCTCGACCAGTTTTTGCAGGACAGCACGAACCAGCGCACCGATGCCTACGGCGGCTCGATCGAGAACCGCGCGCGCCTGATGCTCGAAGTTACCGATGCCTGCATCGAGGTATGGGGCGCCGGGCGCGTGGGAATGCATCTGGCGCCGCGCGGCGACTCGCACGACATGGGCGACTCCGATCCGGCTGCCACCTTTGGCTATGTGGCGCGCGAACTGGGCAAGCGCGGCATCGCATTCATTTGCGCGCGCGAGGCGCTGGGCGAGAACCGCCTTGGCCCGCTGCTGAAGAAGCAATTTGGCGGCGTCTATATCGCCAACGAGCAGATGACCAAGCAGAGCGCCGAGCATGTGCTAGCAAGCGGTGAGGCTGATGCGGTCGCTTTCGGAAAATGGTTTATCGCCAATCCCGACCTGCCGCGCCGCCTGAAAACTGACGCGCAGCTCAACGAGGCAAGGGCCGACAGGTTTTATCACGCGACGGCCGAGGGCTACACCGACTATCCGGCGCTTGCCTGAGTCATTTGCCGCCGTCGCAAGGGCGACATTGCGCATCATCCATCTGACTTGATGCGCCGGCCGTCGGAGCCGATCACTGCTTCGCCATCTTCCTTGGAAAATGCCCCCTTTTGCGGCAACGGCAAGATGTCGAGCACCAGTTCGGACGGGCGGCACAGGCGCACGCCGAGCGGCGTCACCACAAAGGGCCGGTTGATCAGGATCGGGTGGGCCAGCATAGCGTCGAGCAACTCGTCGTCCGTCAGCGTCGGGTTATCCAGGCCCAGTTGCGCGTACGGCGCCTCCTTTTCCCGGATTGCGCCGCGCACCGTCAGGCCGGCGCTAACGATCAACTGCTTGAGCGTTTCGCGCGACGGCGGCGTAATCAGATAATCGATCACGCGCGGTTCGACGCCCGTGTTGCGGATCAGGGCGAGCGTGTTGCGCGATGTGCCGCAACGGGCATTGTGATAAATCGTGATGTCCATGTGGTTCGAGACCTTTCTTGATCCGTAAAAATTATGCGCGGTCAGCGAAATCGCTGGGCGCCACGGTGCCGCCAACGGTTGCATCCTTCGGCGCTGCCGGATAAAGCCAGCAGAACAGCGCCGTCGCCGCAGCCGCGCCGAGCAGCTGGGCTGCCACGAATGCCGGGGCATCAGCCGGACGAATCCCGGCAAAGGTGTCGCTGGCCGCGCGCGCCAGGGTCACCGCGGGATTGGCGAACGAGGTGGACGAGGTGAACCAGTATGCGGCCGTAATGTAGGCGGCAACCGCGAACGGCGTTACCGATGGCCGGCTGCGCGAGCAAGCGATGATCACGCCCAGCAGGCCGAAGGTGGCGATGAACTCGCTGAACCATTGCGCGACGCCGGTGCGCGCATGGTGCGAGGCAGAAAACAGCGGTTCGCCGAACATCAGATGGGCGGCCGCCGCGCCGGCGAATGCGCCCGCAATTTGCACCAGAATATACGGCACAACCTGGTTGCGCGGCAGGTTGTCTTGCCACGCTTCCGACAAGGTCACGGCCGGATTGAAATGGGCGCCCGAAATGGTCCCGAACATCAGGATCAGCGCGACCAGCCCGGTGCCGGTGGCAATCGCATTGCCCAGCAATGCAATGGCCACGTTACCGCCTGCGAGCCGTTCGGCCATGATGCCCGAGCCGATCACGACGGCGAGCAGCAATGCGCTGCCCAGCCCTTCGGCCACCAGGCGCCGCGCC
>JANPCW010000326.1:0-2174 GCA_031431155.1 Janthinobacterium sp.
TGCGCGTCATCCAGCCGTCGGGACGATTCGCCCGGCGCGCTGCGCCATCCTGCCGAGCGCCGAGGTGTTCAACCGCACCACCGGATTGACGACCGTGATGCAACCGCAGGATCGGATCGTGCCGCCGAACCCGATTGTGCCACCGAATCCTATCGACCCTGCGTTGTAAGCCTTGCCGCGCGCGGGCATCCTGGTGACGGCGCCGGCCCCAACGCATGGGTGGGGACGGGGCGGGGGACAGGCACCACGTACATACCTTGAGCGGTTTGAATGCGCCGGCAATGGAACGTGGCGCTCAAAAAATACGGTTGCCAATTCGACCAGACAAAAGATGCCTTACAAAATGAACAGTCCCCGTCCCCCACCGACTGTCGCTACGCCGGCGAAGGTTGCGCGGCCGCGCCTAACGCAAGTGTTCCAGCGCACCCGCTTGCATGCTTGGCTCGATGAAATTACGCAGCGCGCGCAAGTGCTGTGGATTGAAGGCCCGCCCGGCGCCGGCAAGACGACCCTGGTCGGCAGTTGGCTCGATACGCGCAAGCGGCCCTGCCTTTGGTACCAGGTCGATGCCGGTGATAGCGATCTCGCTACCTTCTTTCACTACCTGGGCATCGCTGCGCGGCTTGCCGCGCCTCGGCATAAGCAACCATTACCGCATCTCACACCCGAATATCTCTCGGACGTGGCGACCTTCGCGCGCCGCTACTTCGAGCAACTGGGCGCGCAGCTGCCAGCGGGCAGTGTCATTGTGTTCGACAACATCCAAGAACCGGGTGTAGATAGCCGCCTCTATGAAATCCTCGGAGCGGGCCTGGAACATCTGCCGATCACGATCCATGTGCTTTGCATCAGTCGCACCGCGCTGCCTGAGGCCTTGACGCGGCTGCACATTAACGGGCAGTTCGCGTGCCTGAATGCTCAGACCTTGCAGCTCACCGACGTCGAGGCCATCGGCGTGGCAACCGTGCATGGCGCCACCGAGCCCGGGAACATCGCGCAGATGCACGCGAAGACGCGCGGCTGGACCGCGGGCTTGGTTTTGATGGTTGGGCAGCCTCATGTCCGGGCCGATGCGCCGGTCAATGCCCCGGCCGATACGCCGAAAGATGAAGCGGCCATGCCGCAAGTGCTGTTCGCCTACTTCGCCTATGAAATCCTGCGTTACTTCGAAGAGCCGGCGCGCACCTGCCTGATGCAAAGCGCGCTGTTGCCGAAGATGTCCGTCGCCGATGTCCGGGTGCTCACGGGCTGCGCCGAGAGCGGGCGCATCCTTGCCGAGCTGCAAAGGAAAAACTACTTCACCTACCGGCTCTCCGCGCGGGAGGTGGTGTACGAATATCACCCATTGTTTCGTGAGTTCTTGCTAGGACGCTTGCACCAGACATGCGCACCGGACGAGCTCGCCCGTTTGCACCGGCAGGCTGCGGACATACTCGGCACGCGCGGCGATATCGAAGCCGGCGTCGCATTGCTGCAGCAGATCGAAGAGTGGCCTGTACTGATCGAATTGATCGTGAACAACGCACAACAGCTTGTCGCGCAGGGAAGAATTCAAACCTTGGCCGCATGGTTGCAAAGCGTGCCGGCGCCATTGCGTGACGAGAACCCATGGGCACTCTATTGGCTCGGGATCTGCCGTCTGTCGTTCGATCCTGCGCAAGCGCGCAGCCGTTTAGAAAAAGCGTTCATTTTGTTCGAAAGCCGGGATGATTCCTCGCCGCTTTATCTTGCCTGGTCGGCGATCATCGACAGCTTTTCATTGGAGGGGAGCGCTATCGCGTCGATGGATAGGTGGCTCGACCGGTTTGAATCGCTATCAACCGGTCGTAAGCCGCCTTCGCCAGAAATCGAAGCCGCGAGTGTTTTCAGCTATGTGGGCGCACTCGCTTACCGACGCCCGGGCCATCCCGATCTGGCGATTTATGCCGAGCGCGCGGAGGGTTTGTTTTTGCGTGAAACAAACGTCAATCGCCGGTTTACGCACGGCCTATCCCTGCTCTCCTACTACTTGCACTATGGGAACGTGGCCCGAACCGAGTACCTCCTCCTATCATTTCCGACCCAGTCTGCGGCGGCTCAAGTCGGTCCGGCGGCCCGTATTCGGTGGCAAACGCTGCAGTCACTGCGCGCAGCCACAATCGGTTCGCACGAAGAATGTCTTCACTTTGCGATGG
>JANPCW010000327.1:0-1966 GCA_031431155.1 Janthinobacterium sp.
TGATGACCAGCCCCTCCGACTTGGCGCGCGCGCCGATTCGGGCGTAATTGCGCGGGCGCGCGCGGGTCGGATTCTTCAGCCTGGAAAAGTGTGCGCGCAGCATTTTCTCGGCAGCGGCCGGCTCGATATCGCCGACCACCATCACCGCCATCAGATCGGGACGATACCAGTCCCGGTAGAAGCGCTTGAGCGCGTCGTGGCTGAAGGTCTTGAGCAGGTCTTCCTGGCCGATCGGCAGCCGCTCGGCGTAGCGCGAACCGTTCAACAATTTTGGCAGCAGTACCTTGTTCATGCGGTCCTCGGCGCCTTTGCCGCGGCGCAGTTCCTCGACAATGATGCCGCGTTCGGTGTCGATATCGGCGCCATTGAAAGCCAGGCCTTGCGCCCAGTCTTGCAGCACCTTGAACCCGGTGTCGACATTGCCCTTCTTATCGGTCGGAATCGGCAGGATGTAGACGGTCTCGTCGAAGCTGGTATAGGCGTTCAGGTCGGCGCCGAATTTCACGCCGATCGACTGCAAATACGAGACCAGTTGGTGCTTCTTGAAATGGGTGGAGCCGTTGAAGGCCATGTGCTCGGTAAAGTGCGCCAGTCCGAGCTGGTCGTCATCTTCCAGGATCGAACCGGCTTTCACGACCAGGCGCAATTCCACTTTTTTCGCCGGCCGGCCATTTTTCTGGATGTAATAGGTCAAGCCGTTTGCAAGCTGCCCTACCTTGACCTGTGGCCCGACCGGCACGCTGTCGCTCAGTTTGATTTCCGCCTGCGCCAGGCAGCAGTAGACGAGAACGATGGCTGCGCCGCAAATATTTTTCAGGATGGTCAATTTTATGATTCCGAAGAAGTTCGACGACAGTGTGCGCAGTTCGCCAGCGCCCGATGATCCGCCTGACAATATTACTGGTTTTGGTGGCCCAGGTGTGGTTTTTCGCGCCGCTCCGGCTTGCTCCCCACCGCGATAAGCTTGTGATTTGAGGAGGCGATTTGAACCGGCGGCCGCGATCGTCGATAATTTGACCTTTCACTACCGACGCCAAACATGAAAAGCACGACAGCCCTGGTTTCCTGGAGTGGCGGTAAAGACTCATGCCTTGCCCTGTGGCGTGCCCGCTGCGCCAGCGTGCAGATCCCGCTGCTGATTACGGCGATGGATGAGAGCGGGACCAAATCGCGCTCGCACGGCATACCTCCCGAACTGCTGCAGGCACAGGCGGCCAGTCTGGGAGCCACACTCCAGTTTTACGACACGAGCTGGAGCACTTACGAAGAAAAGTTCATCGGCATTCTGCGCGCGGCGGCAACTGGCGGCATCACGCAGGCGATCTTTGGCGACATCGACTTGCTTGCGCACCGCGAATGGGAAGAAAAAGTATGCGCGGCGGCCGGCTTGACGGCGCGCCTGCCGCTGTGGGGCGAACCGCGCCGCACGCTGGTCGATGAATTCATCGCCGCCGGTTTCAAGGCCGTGGTGGTGTGCGTGAACCGGACCTATCTATCCGAGATTTTTTGCGGGCGCGAGTTCGACGCCGCCTTCCTGGCAGATCTGCCCCCTGGCGTGGACGCCTGCGGCGAGAACGGGGAGTTCCACACCTTTGTGTACGACGGACCCGCCTTCAGCAACCCGGTGGCGTTCAAGCGCGGCAGCATCCTGCACTATCAAGCGCCGCCCGAACTGGGCAATGCAGCCTATTGTTTTCAGGAGCTGGTCGCCACGCCATGACGTTCGTTCGCCGAACAAACGTCGAGAGGCGGCTACATGAATGAAAACCATTTCGCCGGCGCCCGCCGCCAACAGCTTGACGCACTGTTTCATCTTGTTGATGTGAAAGGTTACTAAGCGCGTGATTATTGTCAATGTGTAATAGCAGCGCACAGGCAACACTGGAACTGCTTATTTGATCCTTTTTGAATTATTAGTTCGCGCCTATGTTCTGCAATGCATGAACCTAACAAGACGCGGCATCAT
>JANPCW010000328.1:0-1796 GCA_031431155.1 Janthinobacterium sp.
CGAAGTGCTGTTGCGCGCCGCACCGCACATCACGTGCCCGCTGCGTTTCGTGATGCCGCACGATGCCCACCAGCGGCCAGCCTGGGTGGTACGCGCTGGCCTGTTCCTGTACGACCATCTGGCGCGCCGCCAATTCCTGCCCGCTTCGGAAGGCGTGTCCCTGCGCACGCACGTGGCCGGTTCTGCGCTCAGGGGCAATTACCGCAAGGCGTTTGTGTATTCGGACGGTTGGGTCGACGACGCGCGCCTGGTGGTGCTCAATGCGCTGGACGCCAGCGAACGCGGCGCCAGCATCCTGACCAGCACCAAATGCGTCGATGTACGGCAAGACGGCCAAGGCTGGCATGCCACGCTCGATAGCGAGCAATATGGGCGCATCGACGTCAATGCACGCGCCATCGTCAACGCCGCCGGCCCCTGGGCTGCGCAATTTGCCGCCGCCGTTTCCGGCACCAGCACTTTGCATGGGCTGCGACTGGTCAAAGGCAGTCACATCATCGTGCCGCGCCTGTTCGATCATGGCTACGCCTATGTTTTCCAAAACCCCGACAAACGCATCGTCTTCGCGATCCCGTATCAGGAGCAGTTCACCCTGATCGGAACCACCGACCTGGACTACGTTGGCGAGCCCGGCGCCGTGACGATCGGCGACGACGAGGTGCGCTACCTGTGCGACATCGCCAACCGCTATTTCATCAAGCAAATTTCATCGAGCGATGTGGTCTGGACCTATTCCGGGGTGCGCCCGCTGCTGGACGATAGCGCGCGCGACGCCTCGGCGGTGACGCGCGATTATCTGCTCGAATGCGACCAGAACATACCCCCTTTCCTCAATGTGTGGGGCGGCAAGATCACCACATACCGTAAGCTGTCGGAACAGGCGCTGTCCATCTTGCTGTCGCGCCTGGGCCGCAAAGCGCCGGCCTGGACTGCCTCACTGCCGCTGCCGGGCGGCGACTTGCAACAAGCGGGCATGCTGGCCGAGAGCAATGACTTCGCACATTTTTCACAACAGTTTTGCGCACAGCATCCCTGGCTGCCCGATAAACTTGCTCAACGTTATGCGCGCTGTTACGGCAGCCGTGCCATGCGCATGCTGGGTGCGGCGCAAAATTTATCTGCGCTGGGCGAGCAGCTCGCGCCCGGCATCTACGAGCAGGAGGCGCGCTATTTGGTTGACGTGGAGTGGGCCCGCAGCGCCGAGGATATTCTCTGGCGCAGAACCAAGTGCGGCTTGTATTGCCAGCCGCAGCATGTTGCACGCCTGGAGCAATGGCTCACCGACCTGACACCAGCGCAGATTTCCGCCACCTGGCAAGGAGACCCTTTGTGATGTAAATTGGGTACACGCCGAACACCTTGCAATACTGAGGGCGACCATTTCAAACTTTGTACAATAGGGATGGCAATGGCTTATTTGCTGGCATTGGATCAGGGCACCTCGAGTTCGCGCAGTATCGTATTCAGAGACAGCGGTGAAGTTGTTGCCATTGTGCAGCAAGAAATAAAGCAGATCTTTCCTCAGCCGGGCTGGGTGGAGCACGATCCGCTCGAGCTGTGGCAAAGCCAGCTCGATACCTGCCGGGCGGTGCTGCTCAAGGCTGGCATCCGGGCCGATCAAGTGTGCGCACTGGGTGTGACCAACCAGCGCGAAACCACGGTCGTGTGGGACCGGCGCACGCGCCAGCAGATGTTTTCCGCGACCTACTTGCCCGACAGCAGCACCGTCGCCTGTCAGCTGGGCAGCCGCAAGCAATATGCGCTGGAAGGCAGCGTCTTCATTGGCGGCGCCGTGG
>JANPCW010000329.1:0-9482 GCA_031431155.1 Janthinobacterium sp.
CAATCGCCGGCCCTTGGCCGAGGCCGAACACAAACACCGCCTGCACCCCGGGAACGCCCCTGATCTTGGTCAGTTGCGCCGTCATATCGGTATCCTTCGGGCCGTAGGTTTCGTCGGCCACCAGCGTAATACCGTACTTGCCGGCCACGCCCTGGGTTTCCTTGCGTCCCGATTGGCCGAACCCGCTGGTTTCCGATAGCAGCGCGATTTTGCTCAAGCCGCGCCGCTGCATGTCTTGAAATACCTTTTCAGCGGCCATGCGGTCGGTGTGCGGCGTCTTGAACACCCATTTCTTGACCGGCTCGACAATCACCACGCCGCCCGCCAGTGAAATGAACGGCATGTTCGCCTTGTCCACCAGCGGCGCGATCGCCATCGTCGAGCCGGTGGTGGTGCCGCCGATGATCAGGTCGACCTTATCGGACTCCAGCAGGCGCTTGGCAAAACTGTTGGCCTTGCTGGCATCGCTGGCATCGTCGTAATGGGTCAATTCGAGCTTGCGGCCAAGCACGCCGCCTTGCGCGTTGATGCGCTCGATATACAGTTGCAGCGTCTTTAGTTCCGGGTCGCCCAGAAACGCGGCCGGACCGGTCACCGACAACACTGACCCGATCTTGATCGGCGCGGCCGCCTGGGCCGTTGCGCCTAGTCCCAATCCGAATACCGCAGCCGCGGCCATTTTGCCAAGCAAATATTTGTTCATTGTCTTCTCCAAGAATCGATCAAGAATCCGCGCACTCGCCGGTGCCGGGGGCACAACACTTCATGAATCAAACGCGCTCGATGATGGGCACGATTCCGTGCGTCACAGCACGCCTGCCACGAGCTCATGGGCGATTTTCGGGCGCTTGTCGATCACACGCTTGGCCTTGCCAACCGCGGAACGCTCGATACTGTTGGCGTCGAGGATGCGTACCTTGGTGGTGACGCCGATCGATGCCTTGATATGGTGCTGCAGCGCATGGCCGATCGCGTCCATCTCCAGTTCGGACAGCCTGCCGCTCACTTCGGGGCGCAGTTCGACGATCACGTCGAGCTTGTCGAGATGGCTTTCGCGCGACACCAGCAACTGGTACTGCGGCGCAAGCTGGGGCTGCTTGAGAATCACTTCCTCGATCTGCGACGGGAACACGTTCACGCCGCGAATGATTAGCATGTCGTCGGAGCGGCCGGTGATCTTGCCGATGCGGCGCATCGAACGCGAGGTCGGCGCCAGCAATCGGGTCAGGTCGCGCGTGCGGTAGCGGATGATCGGCATGGCCTCCTTGCTCAGCGACGTAAACACCAGTTCGCCTTCGGCACCGTCGGGCAGCACTTCACCGGTGTCGGGGTCGATGATTTCCGGGTAAAAATGATCCTCCCAGATCGCGGGGCCATCCTTGCTTTCGATACACTCGGACGCCACCCCCGGCCCCATCACTTCGGACAGCCCGTACAGGTCGACTGCGTCGATGCCGGCGCGCACCTCGATCTCGGCGTGCATCGCATTGGTCCACGGTTCGGCGCCGAAAATGCCGATTTTCAGCGAGCTGGCGGCCGCATCGAGCCCCTGGCGCGCAAATTCCTCGATGACGTTGAGCATGTACGACGGCGTCACCATGATGATCGACGGCTTGAAGTCATTGATCAGCTGCACCTGTTTTTCAGTCTGCCCACCGGACATCGGGATCACGGTGCAGCCCAGTTTTTCGGCGCCATAATGTGCGCCGAGACCGCCGGTAAACAGCCCGTAACCGTAGGCGATATGGATCAGGTCGCCGGCACGGCCGCCGGCGGCGCGGATCGAGCGCGCGACCACGGTGGCCCAGGTGTCGATATCGTTCCTGGTATATCCGACCACGGTCGGCTTGCCAGTGGTGCCGCTCGACGCATGAATGCGCACCACTTGCTCACGCGGCACCGCGAACATGCCGAACGGGTAGTTGTCGCGTAGATCTTTCTTGGTAGTGAACGGAAATTTGGCGAGGTCGGCCAGCGTCTTCAGGTCTCCCGGATGCACCCCTGCCGCATCGAATGACGCACGATAATGCGGCACGTTGTCGTAGGCATGTTGCAGCGACCATTGCATTCGCTGCAGTTGCAAGGCTTGCAGCTCATCCTTGCTGGCTTTCTCAATCGGCTCAAGATCGTTGGTTCTGTTTCTGCACTGCGGCATAACTGTCTCCTTCTAATTTTTGTGCGATTCAATGTGTCGCCTGACGCTACATGCCATGCAATGGATGCAGGCTGATCCCAATTTGGCTTGAAAACCCAGTCCCTGTCGATTCGGCCGATGTCGCCGGGCGCAGCGCAGCATCGATAACGTGCTGGGAGCCGAAACCTGGGTCGCCGTTGTCAGCAACCGGTCTTGAAACATGAATTATTATTCATATCGTAGGCGTTTATACGCAAAAACACCAGCATTTAAATGGATACCAACCAATTTAAATGCAAAATAATGCCGTATTTGATAGTGAAATACAATGATAGTGCAACTTACTGCCGGATGCGCCGGTGAAGTTGGGTTGGTTGACATGCCTAACCGGAATCAGGACGCCTTTTCCAATGGAGGGGAAATTATTTCTTCACGACAAAAGTAACGCCGATGACAGCCACCAGCATGCCGGTGATGCCCAGCGAGCCAATGGCCTCGCCAAACATCAGCCAGGCCATCACGGCGGTGGTGGGCGGCGTTAAATACAAGAGACTGGTCACACGGGTCGCGTCAGTGCGGCGAATCAATGCAAAAAGCAGGAAAATTGCTCCAATCGACAATGCCAGGATGGACCACAGCAAGGCGCCGATAAAGCTCGGCGTCCAATGCACATGCGTGAAATCGGGATTGAAGTCTTCAAAAATAATTGCCAGCGGCAACACTATGGCGATCGAGGCAATAAACTGAATCACGGTTCCGGTACGCAAATCGAAGCGGGGGCAATGGTGTTTCTGATACATGGTGCCAGCCGTGATCGACAGCAGCGCGAACAGGCACAACAGAATGCTTGGCGTCGACAGTCCGACCAGATGAATTTTGGCGTACACCACCAGTGCAACACCGATCAGGCCGAATAGCAGGCCCAACCATTGGCGCGGACGCACCGATTCGCCGATCAAGGGCGCGGCACAGGCCGTCAGGATCGGTTGCATGCCAACGATCAAGGCCGCCAGTCCGGCAGGCATCCCAAGCTTGATGGAGCACCAGACGCCGCTCAAATAACCAGCCTGCAGCAATATGCCGGCGAAAGCGATATGCCAAATTTTGCCGCTTGGCCACGGCGCCTTGAGCAACAAGACGAGCGGGCCCAACAGCACCAGGACGCCCACGAAACGCAGCAGCAGGAAAGTGAGCGGCGGCGCGTACGGCAAGCCGAATTTTGCGACGATGAACCCGGTACTCCACAGAAAGACGAAAAAAACCGGCAACGCCACCGCCCAAAACCGCGAATCGGTCTGGTTGGTGCTGGTCGCTTGGGGAGTGTACATACTCGGGCCGGTCGGGAAGTGGCATGCCGCAACCGCCGGCATTGTATGCAAGGGAATTGAATCAAAGTCTACCATGACGTCATGGAAACAACGCTGGCGCTTATTTTGAGGACTCGCATGGCAGATGGTATCGGTTGCCTGTTCCGACCCATGCTCCACGGCATTATTGGATTAATTGCAGACAACGCACTCAAAAATACTGTTTACAGGTACATTTTTGGGCGAGTTATTCGATTCATACGCATTCGGCCGATTCGCGCTGACGGTGTTATCGTCCGCAACAGCTTTACTTATCGTTCCTTGGAGGCGCCCTTCATCGACTTTGGGCGCCGCTATGTCAACTCACGTCGAGAAGTGAGCGCATCCACGAAAATAAGGGTGAGCTCGACTTCTTAGCATTATCAATGCACGCCATATTGATTGATCGCCTGCGTGTGGCTTGTCACATCGGAATGCTAGCTTGGAGAGCCCATTGGCGTCGTTGGAGGACTGCGATCAACGGTCCGAAGCCGCCAGTACTAGCAAATGCCCGCACAACTATTGCCGGTCCCATCGCGATACAGCCATGTACATGCCGCGGGTTTGTGAAGAATCCCAGCGATCAATCTACGTTCTAGGTTTGCTCAAAACTCTTCCCATTCGGCGCCAACGGCTAACGCAGGCGCCACCGCCAAGCGCCGTGCCGTGGCAGCAGCCCGCACTGGATTCGCGTCTGCAGTTGGTCTTGCTTTGCGGGCGGGTACCGTAGCGCTGTGCCTGGCAACCACAGTGCCGGTGTCATCGAGCTTGAATACGCCAACCACTTGCGCTAGTGCGCCAGCCTGATCCTGCAGCGACTGCGCCGCCGCTGCAGCCTCTTCCACCAGCGCGGCATTTTGCTGCGTGACCTGGTCCATCTGGCTGATCGCCTGGTTGATCTGCTCGATGCCCGAGGTCTGTTCAAAGCTGGCCGCCGTGATCTCGCTCATGATGTCGGTCACGCGTTTGACGCTTTCCACGATCTCGTCCATGGTGGCGCCGGCCTGGTCGACCAGCTTGGCGCCGGCATCGACCTTCTCGACCGAATCGCCGATCAGCCCCTTGATTTCCTTTGCCGCCGCCGCCGAGCGTTGCGCCAGGTTGCGCACTTCGGAGGCCACTACCGCAAAGCCACGCCCCTGCTCGCCAGCGCGGGCCGCTTCCACCGCTGCATTCAAGGCCAGGATATTAGTTTGAAACGCGATGCCGTCAATCACGCCGATGATGTCGACGATCTTTTTCGAGGAAGCGTTGATCGAGCTCATCGTCTCGACCACCTGCGACACGACTGCGCCGCCCTTCTTCGCGACATCGGACGCGGACGCTGCCAGCTGATTGGCCTGGCGCGCATTGTCGGCATTCTGTTTCACGGTACTGGTCAGCTCTTCCATCGACGACGCCGTTTCTTCCAGCGAACTGGCCTGCTGTTCCGTGCGCGACGACAAGTCGAGGTTGCCGGCCGCGATCTGGCTCGAGGCGGTGGCGATGGTGTCGGTGCCGGTGCGTACCTGCCCGACAATATTGACGAGACTGTCGCGCATTTCCTTCATCGCCGATAGCAGGCTCGATCGGTCGCCAGCCTTGGTATCGACTGCAAACGCGAGGTCGCCGGCAGCAATGCGCTCTGCAATCGCGACCGCCTGATTCGGCTCGCATCCCAGTTGCCTGAGTACGCTGCGGGTGATGAGCCAAGCGAGGAGTGAGCCCAATAGTATCGCCATGCCGGTCAGAGTCAGCATGAGCCGCCGCGCCGCGTGGTAACTATCTGCGGCCGCCTTCTCGTCCCTCTTGTTATGCGCCTTCTGCAGCTCGATTATTTCGTCCAACGCATCCTGCCATGTCGTCATCGCTGGCCCGGCCTCATTGAGCAGCAGCGGGATAGCCTCGGCGTCCTTATTGGCACTGGCCAGAGCGATGACCTTGTCGTTTAACGCAATCGCCACGAGCCGGGCATCTTTGATTTTGACGCGTATGACCTTGCCGGCCTCGCTCGCCGCGGTTTTCTCCAAGTCTGCTGCAGAAGTGTTGTACCTGTCGCGGGCATCCACAATCTTTTTCATTTCACGCCCGATTGCGGCGTCATCGTCGAGCAGCACCATCGTGCGGGTCACACGCGAAACGATGTGTACGGCTTCCGACATGTCTTGCGCCAAACTCATCTTGTAGACGTTGCCATCGACAATCCCATCAAGCGCTCCCTCCACTTGACCCATGCCATTGATGCCAAGGCCAGCCACGCCCACTAGCAAGAGCAGCACGATGGCAAAACCGGTACCCAGACGGGTGCTAATCTTCAAATTTTCGATGCGCACGTTGTTTCTCCATAAATGCTATCAATGAATGCGATGCGTGCGATGACGCGTCAATCGTCGTTTCAGGTAACCCGTTTTTGCTTCATCCGATCGTGCTACCGGACATCACCTGTTCAATACCGGTCACAGCATTGCCGCACGAGCAGTGCGAACTCCGACCAAGGTCGCCCCAGCAAGACATTATGGCAATAACGTGTTACCGAACAGCAATAGTCTAACGGTTTTCTGGAAACGTTCTCATTGAAAATTTCGAGTATTCGCCAAAATACAACAAGGAAAAATGATGTAGCGGCGATAAGAGGGGGAGGGAGTGGAAGTCACGCACGTCGGTCTCGCGCGTGGCGCGGTGATGCGGCGCCGAGTCGGCCGGTCGATTCGATCATGATCGTGTCGAGGCCGACCCTTGTTACAAGTTAGCAGCCCCCCGGATGCAGTGTGAAGAACCGCGATGCCGTTACTGATAGTCCAGCTGCAAAAAACTCAAGACTTCCTACCAAGCGCCACAGCGGCTTACCTCAATATGTCCGGAAAGCCGCCGCGGCAGCCACCGTCAGGAAAACGCCTGGATACCGGTGATGGCACGACCCAGGATCAGCGCATGGATGTCATGCGTGCCCTCGTAAGTATTGACCACTTCCAGATTGACCATATGACGGATGATGCCGAATTCGTCAGAAATGCCGTTACCGCCCAGCATGTCGCGGGCGACACGCGCGATATCGAGCGACTTGCCGCAGGAATTGCGCTTCATAATGGAGGTGATTTCCACCGCAGCGGAGCCGGCATCCTTCATCCGGCCCAGTTGCAAACAACCCTGCAAGGCGAGCGCGATCTCGGTCAGCATGTCGGCCAGCTTCTTCTGGATCAACTGATTGGCCGCCAGCGGACGCCCAAATTGCTGGCGATCGAGCACATATTGACGGGCACGATGAAAGCAATCCTCGGCCGCGCCCAATGCGCCCCAGGCGATCCCGTAACGGGCCGAATTGAGGCAGGTGAACGGGCCTTTCAAGCCGCGCACGTCCGGGAACGCGTTTTCTTCCGGGCAGAACACGCCGTCCATCACGATCTCACCGGTGATCGAGGCGCGCAGGCCGAACTTGCCATGAATCGCAGGTGCCGACAGGCCCGCCATGCCTTTTTCCAGCACGAAGCCGCGGATCTGCCCTTCATCATCCTTGGCCCATACCACGAACACATCGGCGATCGGTGAGTTGGAAATCCACATCTTGCTGCCGGAAATGCTGTAACCGCCCGCAACTTTCTTGGCGCGCGTGATCATCGAACCGGGGTCCGAACCGTGGTTCGGTTCGGTCAGGCCGAAGCAGCCGATCCATTCGCCGGTGGCCAGTTTCGGCAGATATTTCTGTCGTTGCGCTTCGGTGCCGAATTCATAGATCGGCACCATCACCAACGAAGACTGCACGCTCATCATGGAACGGTAGCCCGAATCGACGCGTTCGACTTCGCGCGAAATCAAGCCGTAGCTGACGTAATTAAGGCCTGGGCCGCCGTATTGCTCGGGAATCGTCGGCCCCAGCAAGCCGAGTTCGCCCATTTCGCGAAAGATGGCGGGGTCGGTCGTTTCGTTGCGAAACGCATCCAGGATGCGCGGCTGTAGCTTGTCCTGGCAGTAGGCCTGGGCCGCATCGCGCACCATGCGCTCGTCGTCGCTTAACTGCTGCGCGAGAAGGAGCGGGTCATCCCAGTGGAACTCTGCTTTTGAGGTGGTAGATTTCATTTGTATTCCTTCGAATAGGGTGCGGATCGTCTCGGCCAGTTCCAACATCGCATACGTTAAACGGCGTGAAAGATGGCCAAACTGCTTGAACTAGGGGTTAATATAGAGCCCTTGCCGTCACCAGGCAAACGCATAATCCGCACCAGCTTGTGCGTAAAGTGCACACATCGATCGATACCGGATACCCATGCGCAGAAAAATCCCCAATACATGGACACTGATGGCCTTTGAAGCGGCCGCCAGACACGAAAGTTTTACCAAGGGCGCGGCCGAACTGGCGCTGACACAAAGCGCGGTATGCCGGCAAATTGCCGCACTGGAGGATTTTCTCGGTGTCCGCCTGTTTCATCGCACCAAACGCGGGGTCGCATTGACCGAAGCCGGGCTGATCTATAGTCGTCAGGTTGCGGTGCGTCTGAATGCGGTCGAGCGCGACACACTGGAACTGATGGCGCACCGGGGCCTCGGTGGCAGCCTGGAACTGGCCGTGGTGCCGACCTTTGCCACCCGCTGGCTGCTGCCGCGACTGGCTTCGTTCCAGCGCGCCAATCCGGACATTACGATCAATTTGACAACCCGCACCCGCCCCTTCCTGTTCAATGACACCGAATTCGATGCGGCTATTCATTGTGGCGATGCAATATGGCCGGGGGTCGAGGCGCGCACCCTGATGCGGGAGAGCTTGGTCCCGGTCTGCAGCCCCAAACTGATCGGCCCGCACAAGCAGTTAATCCCATCGCAAATCGAGCAATACCCGTTGTTGCAGCAAACGACCAGGCCCTATGTTTGGCGTCAATGGTTCGACTCGCTGGCAATGACGGTCGAGCATGACATGACGGGGCCGCGCTATGAACTGTTTTCGATGCTAAGCCAGGCCGCAATCCACGGGATGGGCATTGCGCTGATCCCGCCATTTCTGATCGAAGATGAACTCAAGGCCGGGATACTGATCATTCCGGTACAGCATCCTTTTATCAGTGGCAATGCCTATCACCTGCTGTACCCGCAAGGAAAATCCGAAAGCGCCGCGCTGACCCAGTTCCGCCTCTGGCTGGTGGCTGAAGCCGCTGCGTACCGTCTGGCAAATGCGCTCGACGAGCCTTCGTTACCGCTTGCTTGACGCCGTGTAGCGTCGAGGTTTGATCGGCCTGGGATCCAGGCATTCCCTCTAGAAAAAATCAACGCGTGCTCCCGGCACGCATGCGCGCACATCCAAACATGCAAAATAATTCATGCGCTATTCAATTTTATGTATTATCATACATATGCTGACGTAGACAGGCGCGGATCCGGGGAGGAATACAGATGGATACAAAGACTCAAACGGTAACCTGGTGGAAATCGGGCAAACCCGCTGCAGCCGCTTTGTTCGGCCCGCTGGTCGAGATCATGATCGATGGCAATCCCGTATTAGCCCCGATCGGCAGTTCGGTGCTATCGGCGGCAAGCGCAGCCGGCATCTACATTCCAGCGCTGTGCGCCCATCCCGACCTGCCGCCCTCCTGCCAGCGCGGTCAACTGGATGGGGACGCAGGCTGCGGCTTGTGCATGGTCGAGCTTGCCGGTAGCGATGCGCCGCAAAAATCGTGTTCGATGGC
This sequence comes from Janthinobacterium sp., assembly GCA_031431155.1. Taxonomy (GTDB): domain Bacteria; phylum Pseudomonadota; class Gammaproteobacteria; order Burkholderiales; family Burkholderiaceae_D; genus JANPCW01. Next base: position 9,132 of record JANPCW010000329.1, read on the forward strand.
GGTCGCGGCCGGCATGTCGATCAGCACCACGTCGCCCACCATTGAGCGCATGCGCTCCGCCGCGATTGCCAAGACGCTCTCCACCCACCCGCATGTCTGCCTGACTTGTCCGCAACGCGATGGCTGCAGCCGCACCACTTGCTCGTATGGCAACCCGGTCGAGACGCGCTGCTGCTCGATCTTCAATAGTTGCGAACTGCGCAAGGTATCCGACTACATCGGCATCCCCAACACCACCCTGCCCTATAAGCCGGCGCGCTTGCCGTTGGTGCTGGACGAACCGTTTTACGACCGCGACTATAACCTGTGCATCGATTGCCGCCGCTGTTTGGTCGCGTGCAACGACGTGCG
>JANPCW010000330.1:0-4338 GCA_031431155.1 Janthinobacterium sp.
CGCCGCAATGATGGCCGCATCGGTGATTTCCACCTTGTGGTGCAGCTCATACCGGTCCTGCAAGCCGCGCAGGATCGCGATGGTTGCCTCGACCGACGGCTCGTCGACCAGGATGCGCTGGAAGCGGCGCTCCAGGGCAGCGTCTTTCTCGATGTACTTGCGGTATTCGTCCAGGGTGGTCGCGCCCACGCAGTGCAACTCGCCACGCGCAAGCGCCGGTTTCAGCATGTTGCCGGCGTCCATCGCGCCCTCGGCCTTGCCGGCCCCGACCATGGTGTGCATCTCATCGATGAATACGATGGTTTGCCCTTCATCCTGCGCCAGCTCCTTGAGCACGGCCTTGAGGCGCTCCTCGAATTCACCACGGTACTTGGCGCCAGCAAGCAGCGCAGCCATGTCTAGCGACAGCACGCGTTTGCCTTTCAGCGATTCGGGTACCTCGCCATTGACGATGCGCTGCGCCAGCCCTTCCACGATCGCGGTCTTGCCCACGCCCGGCTCGCCAATCAAGACTGGATTGTTCTTGGTGCGGCGCTGCAATACCTGGATCGCGCGCCGGATTTCATCGTCGCGCCCGATCACGGGGTCCAGCTTGCCCAAGCGGGCGCGTTCGGTCAAATCGAGCGTGTATTTCTTGAGCGCCTCGCGCTGGCCCTCGGCTTCCTGCGAATTGACGCTCTGGCCGCCGCGCACGGCCAGGATCGCCGCCTCCAGCGCCTTGCGCGTCAAGCCCGCTTCGCGTGCCAACTTGCCGGCGTCCGACTTGTCCTCGCACATCGCCAGCAACACCATTTCACTGGAGATGAATTGATCGCTGCGCTTTTGCGCTTCCTTGTCCGCCAGGTTCAACAGCCCCATCAGTTCGCGCCCGACCTGCATTTCGCCGCCGGTGCCCGATACTTTCGGTAGCCGCTCAAGCGAGGACTTGAGCGCATTGGTCAGGCCGCCCACGTTCACGCCCGCGCGCTGCAACAGCGAGCGCGCGCTGCCGTCGTCCTGATTGAGCAGCGCCGTCAGCAGGTGGACCGGTTCGATATAGGGATTGTCGTTGCCGAGCGCAATGCTTTGCGCGTCCGCCAGGGCTTCCTGCAACTTTGTTGTTAGTTTGTCTTGACGCATCACCGCTCCAAATTTTATGAACTTGTTAAACAAATTGGGATGCGCGCCGCGTATTTCAAGGAGCGCGCGCAACAATCGAACGCAAGCGCCGCACCCAGTCCGGCCGCCAGAAACTTTATCCCCGCGACCATTTCTCCATCGCCGCCGCGTCGGTCACGCGCGCGTCAACCCAGCGCGCGCCGTCCGGCGTCTGTTCCTTCTTCCAGAACGGGGCATCGGTCTTGAGGTAATCGATAATGAACTCGCAGGCCGCGAACGCATCGCCCCGGTGCGCCGCGGTGCAGGCCACCAGCACGATCTGATCTTGCGGCTTGAGCGGGCCGACCCGGTGCACCACCAATGCGTCGAACAGGGGCCAGCGCGCCTTGGCCTCGGCCACGATTTTTTCCAGCGATTGCTCGGTCATGCCCGGATAGTGTTCAAGCTCCATTTCAGCAACAGTTGCGCCCTCGTTCATGTCGCGCACGGTGCCAAGGAAAGTCACGACGGCGCCCACCTTGGAATTGTGCGCGCGCAACTGTGCAATTTCGAGGCTGAGGTCGAAGTCCTCGGTCTGGATCCGGACCTGACTCATAGAAGTTCCGCCCCGGCGCTACCGATCCGCTTGAACAATTGCTCAATGCGCGCCATGGTCGGCGCGTCGGCCAGCGCCGGAAGCGTACACAGCGCGAGTAGACCGCCTTCCTGGACTAACGGTTTTTGCCCCGACCTGAGCGAGGACTGCAGCCCTTCGACCTGCAGCTTGAGGCGCTCGCGGGAAAACTGCGCGCCACTATCGACACCGGCGACGATTTCAAGCCGCAGCACTTCCTGCAGCAAGCGGGCGCGATTTTGTTCTAGCCGCTCTAAGTAACCATTCGGGCTCGACGTCAGCGCGGCTTGGGCGGCGCAAAAGCGGCTGTACAAGCTTGCCTCATAGTCGCCAGCCAGCGCCGGCAAGGCACGCCAAAGCGCGCTCCAGTCCTGCTTTGGGGTCTGCGCGTGATCGAGCGCGCTTTCCAGCGCCTGGCACAAGCGCAATTTCTCGCGCAGCGCCTCGACATGAACGGTGTGCGCGTTGCGTTTGCTCGCATCGCGCTGCGCGCGCAACGCGGCCACTGCGCCCTGATAGCGCTGTTCCAGCTTTTGCTGGTCGGCACGCGGCACTTCTCCGGCCCCGTTCCAGGCAGTGTCCGTTTCGCGCAGCAGCTTGCCAATTGCCGCTGCTGCCGCCGCGCTTGGTGCGCCTTGAGCTGCCGCCGCCATCTCAAGTTGCGCGCACAGTGCTTCTTTGGCGCCCAGATGGGCGCGGCGCTCAAGGTCGGCGGCTCCGGCCGACTCCTTGCGCTTGGCAAATACGCCGTCACAAGCGGCGCGAAACCGTTTCCAAAGCGCTTGCTCGGCGTTGCGCTCGAGCGGCAAGGACTTGGCCTGCAACTGCCACCTCTCCTGCAATCGGCGCAACGCATCAACCGTGCCGCGCTCGTTCGGGTTGAGCGCCTCGACCTCGGCGATCAGCTTGTCGCGCCGTGCCATTTCATCCTGGCGCTGTTGGGTCAGCGGCGCTTCCAGTGCATGCAAGGCGTGACCGAACTCGAGGTCGAGCCGCTTCTTGTCCTTGCGCTCGATCGTCCCAAGCCGGTCCCAGCTTTGATGCAGGCGCTGCACCAAGCCGGCGATCGGTTTCCAGTCGGCGTGCGCGCCCTCCTCTGACGCGGGCGCCTCGGACGCATGGGCAATGGCGCGTGCAATCAATGCGCGGGCCTGGTCGGCATTGGCTTGTCGCTCGTTGGCCAACTGCTTGAAATGGGCCGCCGCGGGCGCATAAGCCGTGGTGCAAGCGGCGTCAAAACGCTCCCATAAGACTTTGGGCGACGGGCCAGACAAGCCATCGAGCGCCTTCCAGCGTTCGCGCATGCTGCCCACTTTTTTCGGCAACTCATTGAGCGACAGGCCCTGGGCCGGCAATTCCTCGACTGCCTTCACCAATTCCTCACGCGACACATTGCCGCCCCATCTAGCCCAGTCGCCCAGCCGCTTCAATTCGGCGCGCAGGTTGGACAGCCGCTCGGACTGGGCCGCCGTCAGGCGCGCCCCCTTGCTGTCCCTGAGCGTCTTGTCATGTTCGTATGCACTGTGCAGCAAACCCTGTTGCAGGGCAGAGTCCATCGCCTCTAAGGTATCCAGAAATTGCTGATCGGCTGCGGGTGCGGCGCGCCGCGCTGGCGGCACGGTGCGCAGTGCGGGAATGGTGCCGATCAACGCATCGAAATCTTCCTGCAAGCGCGTGGTCAGGTTATCCGTGGGCAAGTCCGGCAAATTCTGCCAGCTGCGCGTGAGCTCGCCCGCATTGAGCGACGCCGGATCAGCACCTTGCCATTCAGTGAGCGCGGCCTGGCGCGCATCGAACGCGGCCTGATGTTTTTCCAGGGTAAACAAAGTCGATCTCGCCTGCGCCAGTTCCCGCTCTACATCGGCGAGCAATTGTTTCGGCAGCACACCATGTTCAGGCGCGGCCACGTGGAGCGCGTGCTCATCGGACAGACACTGCAGCGTCTGCGCCAGCTCGCCATGCGGCAACGCTGCACTGCCCAGGCGACGCAGCGCCGCCAACGCATCGATGACCGCGCGTTGCAGTTGCACCTGCGCCTCCAGTCGCTGCGTCAAGCCGGTGCGCGCTGCGCCAAATGACTGGGCCAACTCCGGCGCAGCAACCACTCCTTGCCAAAGACGATCCAGTTGCGCCACCTGATTCGGCGTCAAGTTCTCATCTTGCAACAGGCGCTGGGCCGTTTCGATGCACGTTTGCGCCAGTTTTTGCTGCGCTTGTTCGTGCTTGATCGCATCGAGCCGCCCCCGCATCAGTTTGGCAACGCGCCGATCTGTGTTGCGCAGGGCTTGATAGACCCGCTCAAGCATCAGCGGCGCATGCACATTCTCGGCCGCAACCAGGCGCACGTCGGCCAGATCGCAGCGCAGGATGAATTCGACCGCCGCCGCCTCATCCCCCGCCACCGCCTTGGCGAGCGCCATCTGCTCGCTGCGGCGCGCGGCAGCGTCCGCCGCAACGGGCAGCAAGGAATGGGCGGCATGGGTGGCATGCGCGGCGGCAGCGGACTTACCAGTCTTGCGCTTGAATAGGAATCGAAACATGGGCGGGGAAGGGACAGGTCGAAACCGCCATCATAACAAGCACGGCGGTTTAGCTCCAGCTACATTCTAGAACTGGGCAGCCTTAGC
>JANPCW010000331.1:0-2223 GCA_031431155.1 Janthinobacterium sp.
TTCTGATCATGACCGGGTTCTTGTTTCAGTGGCCGACCCTGGTCACGCTCGTGATGTTCCCGATCCTGGTGTTCATGTATGTACATCTCGCGCGGCGTGAAGAGCAGGATGCTCGGGCGCAATTCGGCGATGCCTACACGCTTTACGAGTCAAGCACGCCCGCGTTCTTCCCCAGGTTTGGTGTGCGAGCTGACGTGTAACGCGAACAGCGAATCCTGTCCTTGATGGTGGACTCCCCGGCCTCGAAAGGGGCGGGGTTATTGACATACCGGAGAAATCAAATGCGGCAATTATGGGCGGTACTGGCAATAGTGGTTGCGCTAAGCGTTTCCGGTTGCGGCTACAACACACTACAGAGCAACGACGAGCAAATTAAGGCGAGCTGGTCAGAGGTCGTGAACCAGTACCAGCGCCGTTCGGACCTGATTCCCAACCTGGTCAATACTGTAAAGGGCTACGCAGCTCACGAAAAGGACGTGTTGCTTGGTGTCACCAACGCGCGCGCCAAAGTCGGCAGCATTCAGGCGAGCCCGGAACTGATCAACAACCCTGAGGCGTTTGCAAAGTTCCAGGCCGCCCAGAGTGAGCTGTCAGGCACCCTCTCCCGGTTGCTGGCGGTGTCCGAGAACTATCCGCAACTGAAGGCGGACGCCAATTTTCGCGATCTGCAGGCACAACTGGAAGGCACCGAGAACCGCATTACGGTTGCCCGCAACCGCTACATCAAATCGGTGCAGGAATTCAATGTAACGGTGCGCTCCTTCCCCTCCAGTCTGACGGCGATGGCGTTCGGATATAAAGCAAAGCCAAATTTCACGGTGGAAAACGAAAAGGAAATTGCCAAGCCACCCAAAGTAGAGTTCGAAGCGGCGCCGGTCAAGCCCCAAGGCGAGGCTCAAGGAGGCGCCAAGTGATGACGATGAACATGGCAAGAGCGGCATTTCTTGCATTCATGCTTTGCTGGCCTTTCATCGCTGGAGCACAGGTTCCGGTTCCGCCCTTGAGCGGGCGCATCACCGACCAGACCGCCACCCTCAGTGCAGAGCAGAAGGCAGTCCTGGAGCAGACCTTGCAAACGTTTGAAGCCAGAAAAGGCAGTCAGCTCGCGGTTCTGATCGTTCCCACCGTCGCCCCGGAAACGATCGAGCAATATGCCTTGCGCGTTGCCGAGCTATGGAAACTGGGGCGTAAGAAAGTCGATGACGGTGCAATTGTCGTCGTCGCCAAGAACGACCGCGCGCTACACATCGAGGTCGGGTACGGCCTGGAGGGCGCCCTTAATGACGCCACCAGCAAGCGCATCATCAGCGAAATCATCACGCCGCGCTTCCAGCAAGGCGATTTCCATGGTGGCATCAGCGCCGGGGTCGACCAGATCATCCGAGTGATTGACGGCGAGCCGTTGCCGCAACCCAAAGGAAAGCGCGGTGCTGCCCCCGAAGGCATTCAACAGTATCTTCCCGTCATTTTCATTGTTGCGCTCGTGATGGGCGGAATGCTGCGCTCCATGCTGGGCAGATTTCCCGGTGCAATCGTCACTGGCGGCGCCGTGGCTGTCGCGGCCTGGTTGTTTGCCGGCGCGATATCCATTGCGTTGGGCGCGGGCGCGCTCGCCCTGTTTTTCACTTTGATGGGGGGCGGGATGGGCGGGCGCGGCATCGGCGGTCATCACGGAGGAGGCCGCGGTGGTTTTGGCGGTGGAGGTGGTGGCTTTAGCGGCGGCGGTGGCGGCTTTGGCGGCGGCGGCGCATCGGGAAGGTGGTAACGATGAACATCAAGCGCATTGTGAAGCATCTTCTCATGACCCACTGGCAGGTCAACCGAGCTTTTTCCCGCCAAACCCTGAGCGCGATTGAGCAAGCGATCAAAACAAGCGAGATGACGCACGCCGGCGAAATCCGTTTCGTCGTCGAAGGCGCACTGGACGGCTCGCCGCTCTTCAAGGGGCAATCCGCGCGCGAACGCGCAATCGACGTTTTTTCGCAATTGCGGATATGGGACACCGAACACAATACCGGCGTGCTGATTTATCTGTTGCTTGTCGACCGGGACGTTGAGATTGTCGCCGATCGCGGAATTCACGCGAAGGTGGGCGTGCGTGAATGGGAGCAAATATGCCGCACGATGGAAACTGCGTTTAAACAGAAGAACTACGAAGGCGGAGTGGTTAACGGCATCCAGGCGGTGACGCGGCATTTAATAAGAACTTTTCCCGCTGTCGAC
>JANPCW010000332.1:0-7298 GCA_031431155.1 Janthinobacterium sp.
CGACCAGCACGGCACGGCGATCATTACATCGGCCGCCTTGATCAACGGCCTGAAAGTGGTCGGCAAGAATATCGGCGAGGTCAAACTGGTTGCATCCGGCGCCGGCGCGGCCGCGATTGCCTGCCTGAACCTGATGGTCGATCTCGGCATCAAGCGTGAAAACGTCTATGTGTGCGACTCCAAAGGCCTGATCTATGCGGGCCGCGATGAAAAGATGGAAGCCAACAAGGCCCACTATGCGCAAGCCGATACCGGACTGCGCACGCTGGCCGACGTGATGCCGGGTGCCGATGTGTTCTTGGGCTGCTCCGCCGCGGGTGCGCTGAAAGCGGAGATGGTCAAGGGCATGGCGCGCCAGCCGCTGATCCTGGCGCTGGCCAATCCAGAGCCTGAAATCCGCCCGGAAGACGCCAAAGCGGTGCGTCCCGATGCGATCATCGCCACCGGCCGTTCCGATTACCCGAACCAGGTCAACAACGTCCTGTGCTTTCCCTTCATTTTCCGTGGCGCGCTCGACGTCGGTGCCACCACCATCAATGAAGCGATGAAACTGGCCACCGTGAAAGCGATTGCGGCGCTGGCCGAAGAGGCCGGCAATGACGAAGTCGCGCGCGCCTACGGCGGAGAAAAGCTCGAGTTTGGCCCGGACTACATCATCCCGCGCCCGTTCGATCCGCGCCTGATCGTGCGCATCGCACCGGCGGTGGCGCAAGCGGCGATGGATTCCGGCGTGGCAACCCAGCCCATCCTTGACATGGCCGCCTACCGCGCCAAGCTGGAATCGTTCGTGTACCACACCGGCATGATCATGCGCCCGGTGTTTTCCGCCGCCAAGCAAATTCATAGCGACAGCCCCAAGCGCGTGATCTATTGCGAGGGCGAAGACGAGCGCGTGCTGCATGCCGCCCAAACCGTGATCGACGAGGCGCTGGCCAAGCCGGTGTTGATCGGCCGCGCCGCCATCATCGCGGAAAAACTGGCAGAACTCGGTCTGCGCATGCAGCCAGGGATTGATTTTGAGCTGGTCGACCCGCACACCGATAGCCGCCTGGAAAGTGCCGCCGCGGCCTACCACCAGCAGATGGGTCGGCGCGGTTTCTCGCCCGAGGCGTCCCTGCTCGCGGTGCGCCGTTCCCACACCCTGTTTGGCGCGCTGCTGGTCAATGCGGGCCAGGCCGATGCCATGCTGTGCGGGCTGGTCGGGCGTTATCAATCCCACCTTGAGCATGTGCAAAACGTCATCGGGCGGCAAGCGGGCGTGAACCTGCTGGCCGCGATGAATCTGTTGATCTTGCCAGGACGGAACTTGTTTGTGTGTGACACCTACGTCAACGCCGACCCGAGCGCCGAGGAAATCGCCGCCATGACCTTGTTGGCCGCCGATGAAGTGCGCCGCTTCGGCCTGCAACCCAAGGTTGCCTTGATCTCACACTCCAACTTCGGTACCAGCGACCTGCCGAGCGCCAGTAAAATGCGCATCGCCCGCGAGCTGGTGGCGGCCATGGACCCGGAACTGGAAATCGATGGCGAAATGCAGATCGATTCGGCGCTCGATGAGGAACTGCGCCGCCGCACCTACCCCGGCAGCAAGCTCAAGGGCGAGGCCAATCTGCTGGTCATGCCCACGCTCGACACCGCCAACATCACTTTCAACGCACTTAAGATTACCGGCTCGGCCGGAGTGACCGTGGGGCCCATCCTGCTAGGCACCGCCAAACCGGCCCATATCCTTACCGCCAACAGCACGGCACGCCGCCTGCTCAACATGACGGCGCTGGCGGTGGTCGATTCGCATCACAAACGATAGGGGCGCGGCTAAGTCATAATGCAGTACGGCGCATTTGACCATGCACGCGTCTTGCGGGGCGTTGGTGCTCAGTGTTACTGTTTTGTGAAGGCGCCACAGTCCGGTGGGCAGTTTATTTTTTTATTAAGGAGTTTTCCATGAGTAAAGAAGTCGTTGTTCTCAGTGCAGTCCGTTCCGCCATTGGCGCATTCGGCGGTTCGCTGTCCAATATGGAGCCTGCGGAACTGGCCGGCATCGTAATGAAGGAAGCCATTGCCCGCTCCGGTGTCGATCCGCAACTGATCGGTAACGCGGTCGTGGGCAACTGTATCCCGACCGATTCGCGTTACGCCTACGTTTCCCGGGTCGCCTCGATCCAGGCCGGCCTGCCGATGGATTCCGTCGCGATGCAGGTCAGCCGTCTGTGTTCGTCAGGGCTTCAGGGCATTGTTACCGCAGCACAGAACATCATGCTCGGTGACTTTGATTACGGCATCGGCGGCGGCGTGGAAGTCATGTCGCGCGGCGGCTACCTGATGCCAGCCTTGCGTACCGGCGCCCGCATGGGCGACACCAAGGCCATCGACATGATGGTGGCCGTGCTGACCGACCCGTTTGGCGTCGGCCACATGGGGATCACGGCAGAAAACCTTGCCTCCAAGTGGGATATCTCGCGCGAGGAGCAGGATGCTTTTGCCGTCGAGTCGCAGCGCCGTGCCGCGTTCGCCATCGCCGAAGGCCGCTTCAAGTCGCAGATCGTGCCGATCGTCCAGCAAACGCGCAAGGGCGAAGTCATTTTCGACACCGACGAGCACGGTAAGGCCAACACCACGATGGAATCGCTGGCCAAGATGAAGCCGGCCTTCAAGAAGGACGGCACGGTCACCGCCGGCAAGGCCTCGGGAATCAACGATGGCGCCGCCTTCTTCGTGCTGGCTGCCGCCGATGTGGCCGCCAAGGCTGGTCAGAAACCGATTGCCCGCATCGTTTCCTACGCCATTGCCGGCGTGCCGAACGAAATCATGGGCGAAGGCCCGATCCCGGCCACCAAGCTGGCGCTCAAGAAGGCCGGGCTGACGCTTGACCAGATGGACGTGATCGAGGCCAACGAAGCATTCGCGGCGCAGGCAATTGCCGTCAATAAGGCCCTTGGCCTCGACCCGAAGAAGACCAACCCGAACGGTGGCGCGATTGCCCTCGGTCACCCGGTCGGCTGTTCGGGCGCCTTCATCGCGACCAAGGCGGTTTATGAACTGCAACGTACCGGCGGCAGGTACGCGTTGGCCACGATGTGTATTGGTGGCGGCCAAGGTATCGCGGTCATTTTCGAGCGTATCTAACGCACGTGTTGACGCGGGGGTATTGAAGAACACGTCATCCTTTCGCGGGGATGACGTGATTTTGTGCCTCGCTCATCCCCCTACCATTATCAACGGAGCTGGTGGCATCGCATAGGCGGGCGCCGGGCTGCGACCAGCAAGCTGACATCCCTGGTGATGGCAGAACGATTGCGACGGAGTCTGTGGAATTCGAACCTGCGCCGGCAAATTTCGGGCGTAATATAGCCGCATGGCTTGCTTGGGATAGTTCGCATGTTGGGTAGCTACCCAATACTCCAAACGAGCACCACTTCAGGAGAACATGATGGGACTTCTTGATCAACTTGCAGGGCAGGTGATGGGTTCACTTGGCGCGCAAAAACAGGACCCGGTAGCGCAGGGGGGCTTGCTAACCGGTGTCATGGGCATGATCGATAGTGCGGGCGGCTTCCCTGCTTTACTGCAGAAACTCAAGGACAGCGGGCTGGCGGATCAGGTCGCTTCCTGGATCGGCACCGGCGAGAACCAAACGGTATCGGGCGATCAGATTAAAGAGGCGCTGGGCGCAGAAAATATTCAACAGGTGACCCAACAGGCCGGCATCGAGCCCGAACATGCGTCAACCGGTCTTGCACAGTTGCTACCTCAAATCATCGACAAGCTCACACCGAATGGGGAAGTGCCGCAGGATGAATTGTTGGCGCAAGGTTTGAATCTGCTCAAGGGCAAGCTTTTCGGCTAGGCCCATTGGATGGGGATCCAAAACGCCGCGGGTTGATCGGCGCATTATGGATCCCCGCATTCGCAAGGACGACCGTTCTTAGGTCTTATCGTCGCACCGGCTCCCGCTTACCGCGATTCTCCCGCGAAAAACGTCCGCCCAGCGCGCCGTCAAATTTTTTCCGCTCATGAAACTGGTGACCGACCGCTCCGGTTTTCGACCCATTCAAACCTTTCCCATCCCTTCCCCTTCCTGACACTCCCCGGACCAGTGACCGGCATCCTGCTGGAATCGTTTGGCAACACCGCGTTGCCAGATTATCGATTTACGCAACATTGCGTTTCATTCGCGTGCTAATTTATTTTTTTTGTGGAATAATTGATTTACGGCATTGTTTTTTCTAAGCATGGAACTGCGACCGCAATATGCCGCAGCCGTTTGACAACGAAGCAAGCAAAGGAAATACGGCGATGTCGAAATCCTTACCGATTGTATTTTCAGCTGCAATAAGCGTTTCATGCTTGCCTGCTTGCGCGGGCGTTGGCTCTGGTATTGCTTGGCCGAAGTACTGACCCAGACCTGGCGCTGACCACATGCCTGCCTGGAACCGGATCCCTTTCATCAGTGCCGTGGGCACTTTTTTATCAGGCGTGAGCGCATGCATCGGTGGCGCCTTGACGCGACCGGGGAGCATGGCCAGGGCCGTGGCGCATCAGGTCATCATCTTCGTTGCCCTGCTGTTGATCGTGATTCAGCTGATCATTTTTGTCGCGATCGATGGCGCCGTTTCGACCAATGCACAGCAGAAAATCCGGGAAGAACTCCAGGTCGGGGAACGCATCTTTCATCGCCTCCTGGACGGCCGGTCGCAGCAACTGATCACGGCGGCAAGCGTTCTGACGTCCGACTTCGCGTTTCGGCAAGCACTCATGACGGGCGATCGGGGGACCATCGCGTCAGCGCTGAGTAATCACGGATTGCGGATCGGTGCCTCGACGATGATTCTGGTTGCGCCTGACAACAGGGTGCTGGCCGACGCATCGGCATCGGGCGGCGTATCGGTGGGCGGGCTGTTCGCTTTTCCCGGGCTGGTGAGCGAGGCGGCGGCCTCGGGCAATGCATCGGCCATCAAATTGGTGGATGGCGCTCCGTACCAACTGGTCGTGGTGCCGGTACTGGCTCCGGCGCTGGTCGGCTGGGTGGTCCTCGGTTTCAGTATTGACGGCGGGCTCGCCACCGAGCTCGGGGCGCTCAGCTCGTTGGATGTCTCGTTCGCAACTTGGCAAACGAGCGACGGCTGGCGCTTGGCGGCCAGCACCTCGCAGCCGGAGTCGAGAGCGCGCCTGCTGGGCGTGCTCAGGCAGGCGGTACCGGAGAGTGCAGCGCGCAGCATCCCGAATCTGTTCGGAGACGACTACGTGACGTCGGTATCCACGCTGAACCTGGACCGTGACAGCGCTGTCGTGGCCATCTTGCAGCGCTCGCTCGGGGAAGCGATCGCACGCTTCAGCAAGCTGAGGATGACCTTGCTGGCCTTGGCTGCGCTGAGCCTTTGCGGCACGATCATCGGCAGCGTCATGATTGCCCGCAGCATCTCGCGGCCGGTGACCGCGCTGGTGGACTTCGCCCGTCGGCTCGAGCGTGGCGATTATGAGCAGGGCCCCCCGGAAACCCGCGCCGACGAGCTCGGCGAACTCGCTTCGGCATTCAACCACATGCGCTTGGCGATTTCGGCGCGCGAGCAACAGATCAAGGCCATGGCCTACCACGATGCGCTGACCGGGCTGCCCAACCGGGCCTTATTCAACGACCGGCTGCACCAAGCGATCGGCGTCGCGCGGCGGCTCGGTCACCCGGTGAGCGTCATGCTTATCGATCTGAACCGATTCAAAGAGGTCAATGACACGTTCGGTCATCACGTGGGCGATCTCTTGCTGCGCGAAGTCGGCCTGCGCCTGCGGGGCGCGCTTGGCCGCGCCTCGGATACGGCTGCGCGCCTCGGCGGCGACGAGTTCGCGATACTGTTGCCGGCGGCCGCCACTGAGATGGCCGAGGACGTCGCGCGAAAAATCCTGCGTTCGCTCGAAGATCCGGTCGCCTTCGAGAAGCGCCTGCTGGACGTGGAGGGTAGCATTGGCGTGGCCACTTTCCCGGCGCATGGGGACGATCCGCACGTCCTGATGAGTCATGCTGATGCCGCCATGTATCACGCCAAGCGCAAACGTCTGGGATTCATGGTCTACGAGCCGCGACTCGACGCAGAGCCCGAAACGGACAGCCTGGTTTCCCTGTCGGGCGAGTTGCGCCAGGCCGTGGAAAGGGACGAGTTTGTCCTCTACTACCAGCCACGCGTCAGCCTGGCTGACAACCAAGCCTTCGAAGTGGAAGCGCTCGTGCGTTGGCAGCATGCAAGCCGTGGTTTTCTGCCGCCGAGCGAGTTCATTGGGTTCGCGGAAGAAACCGGATACATCCGCGAGATCACCCATTGGGTCATGAACGCAGCGTTTGCGCAATCGGCCCGCTGGCGTGCTGAGGGACTGGCGATCGCCATTTCGATCAACCTTTCGGTGCGCGATCTGCTCAGTGCGGGACTGGCCGCGCGTTGCGGCGAACTGTTGCAGCGCCATGGCGCTTGTGCCCACTGGTTCACGCTGGAAATCACGGAAAGCGTGATCATGGACGATCCGGAGCGTGCCCTCGCGACAGCGCGTCAACTGCATGAAATGGGTTTCAGACTGTCGATCGACGACTTCGGTACCGGCTATTCCTCACTGGCCCTGATCAAGAAGCTACCGGTCTCGGAACTGAAGATCGACCGTTCGTTCGTCATGAATATGGTCACCGATGCGGAAGACATGATCATCGTGCGTTCGGTCATCGACCTGGCACACAATATGGGATTTTTGGTAGTGGCCGAGGGCGTCGAATCGGCGCAGACGCTCGAGCTGCTGGTAGAGATGGGCTGCGATGTGGCGCAGGGCTACCATATTTGCAAGCCGGTGCCCGCCGACCAACTGGAAGCATGGCTGGCGCGCCGCCAGGATTCAGACAAACAGATAGGGGCTGCGGCGCGTTGCTCCGAGGAGGAGGTACTATGAAGCGATGGACGTGGGCATTGCCGCTGGTGTGGGGGCTCTATACCCTGGACGCTAGCGCTGGATGGCTAGACGGAGCCGGTCTCGAACTGCGCTCTGACGACAACCTTACCCGGGCCCAGCTGGACCGGGATATCAAGGGCGACACCGCATTGCTCGCATTCGCCAGCGCCGGCACCGGATATCAGCTGACCGATAACAGCCGGCTGGCGCTGACGCTCGCACTGTCGGGCTCAGCTTACAAGCGCTACCATGGCTTGAACAACCTTACTGCCGGCCTCGCTCTGGGGTACCGTTGGAAATTCGGGCACGGGCCCTACGTGCCGGAGTTGCGGTTATCCGGGGCGGCGACCCGCCTTGAGTACCGGGACGCAGCG
>JANPCW010000333.1:0-2372 GCA_031431155.1 Janthinobacterium sp.
TGCGGGTTTTGGCGCACTGTCCATCGATTTGCGGCTGGGACCGTTGCTGTGGTTCTGATAGGCGCCGGCACTTTAAGTTACGCGCTCGAGCCGCAGGCAGACCCGGCAGCCGCGCTGGACGCGATGCGACTAGCGTTGCAGCCACAACTTCGGGCCAGCCCGTTTGCGCAGCCGCTGTACTTGCACTCGCGCGAGGGCAGCGACCGCATGGAAGGCGATGTCTACGCCGAAGTCGGATATTCGCTGGCTGAGGTCGGCGAAGCCTTCAAGTCGGCAAGCACGGTCTGCGAGTTATTGTTTTTGCATCTTAATGTCCGCGCATGCCAGCCTTCGACCAGTGGCCAGTTGCTGACGCTGATGGTCGGCCCCAAGCGTGGCACTGGCGTGCTGTATCCAATAAGCTATGCATTGCGGGTCGACGCGCCGGGTGCGGCGTACAGGAGGGCAACGCTGACTGCTGCAAAGGGGCCATTGTCAACGCGCGACTACCGCATCGTCTTCGAAGCGGCCACTATCGACGCCGATCATTGTTTTGTGCACCTCAGCTATGCCTACGGCTACGGCGCCGTGGCCAAGCTCGCGATGCAGGTGTACCTGGCCACGGCCGGCCGCTCGAAGATCGGCTTCAGCGTGACCGGGCAGGGCGCCGACGGCCGGCCTCGCTACGTGCGCGGCGAGCGCGCTTCGCTCGAGCGCAACGTCATACGCTACTACTTGGCGTTGCTCGCCTACAGCAGCGTGAACACAGGATCGCCACAAGAGCGCAGGCAGGCGCGGCTGCGGGCGTGGTTCGCACTCACAGAGCACTATGCAGCGCAGTTGCACGAGCTCGATCTGGCCCAATACCTGCACGAGAAAAACGACGATCTGGCCCGGACCGCTGCTGTGAAATGATCTGCCGGCGCGCTACAGGGCCGCGCAATAGATGGCGCGCGCATCGGCCCGCGTCAAGGTGCGCGGATTGTTGCCCAGAAGTCGCGTCTGCAACATGGCTTCATCGGCGAGCCGATCCAGATCAGATTCCTTGATCCCCACTTGCTCCAATCGCGTTTCGATACCGGTGCGCAGCGCGATTTGCTGCATCGCAGCAATCAACGCTTCAGTGCGGGCCTCGGCGCTGCCGGTCGCGTGCGGTACGACGATTTCGGCCAGTTCTGCGTACAGTGGTGACGCTTGCGCTGCGTTGAAGCGCAGCACGTGCGGCAACACCAGCGAGTTCGACAGGCCGTGCGGCACATGGAAAATGCCGCCGATCGGGTAGGCCAGCGCATGGACTGCCGCGACCGGGGCATTGGAAAAGGCTTGCCCGGCAAGCAAGGCGCCCAGCAGCATGGCCTGGCGCGCCGCCAGATTTCTCCCATCCTGGCACACCGGAATGATATTTTGGAACAATAAGGCCAGCGCACGCCGCGCCAGCATATCGGACACCGGGTTCTTTTTGTGGCGGCTGGTATAGGCTTCGATGGCATGAACCATTGCGTCGATGCCGGTGGCCGCGCTCACCATGGGCGGCAGGCCGAGCGTGAGCTCGGCGTCGAGCAGCGCCATGTCGGCGTACAGCTGGGGCGCCACCACACCCATCTTGGTACTGGCGCCGGTGGTGACGATGGCGATGTTGGTCACTTCCGAGCCAGTACCTGCAGTGGTCGGAATCTGGACCAGCGGCAGGCGGCTGCCCTTCACGTTGTCGATCCCGTAAATAGCACGAAGCGTGGCACCAAGCGTGGCACCAAGCGCCTGCTCACCGCCCGCAAGCACGGCGATCAGCTTGGCGACATCCATTGAACTGCCGCCGCCCAGCCCGATGATGAGGTCGGCCTTGTGGGTTCGTGCGGCAGCGACCGCTTCAAGGATGACCGATTCCGGCGGATCGGCCCTTACCTCGGAATAGATCCGGGTGCTGATCTCTGCCGCTTGCAGGCTTTCGACCGGAGCATCGACCAGGCCGGTTTTCAGGAAGCCGGGATCGGTGACCAGCAGGGCACGGCGCACGTCTGGAAAGCGCAACCGGATGTGCAGCCCCAGTTGTTTGGCGGCGCCGGGTTCGCAAATGATGTGGGGGACGGTACGAAATCCGAACGCGGCAGTTTCGTTCATGACGAATATTCCTTGGAATGGTGGGCGGTGGTTCAGCTTACACCATGCCACAGACGCAAGAAAGGCTGAGCGCAGGCGGCTATCAACGGTCTTTCTTTCGTACAATGTATGCCTGTATTTAACAGCCACGACCGACCACAACGGCCGCATCAATATTAGGAAGCACATGATTGATTTTGTACTGTTGGGTAGCGCTGCTTTCCTGGCCGGTTTGGTTGATGCGGTGGTCGGTGGCGGCGGTCTGATTCAGATTCCGGTGATGTTCTCTGTGTTCC
>JANPCW010000334.1:0-2536 GCA_031431155.1 Janthinobacterium sp.
CCAGAACAAGATGTTAAACGAGAAAATAATCAGCATGGCGATCACTTTGTCGCGTGCCACTTTGCCGTTGCGGATACCTTCCAGCATCAGCATCACGGCCAGGCCGAGAAACAGCACCGTCAGCACGTACTGCAGATTCTGCCCGCCAACCTTCAACAGGAAGTACACGAGGGGAATCACGGCCAACGCGCCCACTGCCACGTAGGCAACCCGTGACCAGCTTTGCGCATCCGGTGCCGGCGCGCCTATGCCTTTGAGCTCCTTGCGGCCGAGCGAAAACCAGAACAGGCTGATCAGCATGCCGATGCCGGCCGAGATGAACACGAATTTATAGGCCGGCATATCGCTGGTGCCGAACACTTTTTGTGCCAGCAACTGCGTGAAAATCGGCGCCAGGAAGCCGCCAATGTTAATGCCCATGTAGAAAATGGTGAAACCGCTGTCGCGCCGGGTATCGCCCAGGCTGTACAGTTTGCCGACCATGGTCGAGATGTTCGGCTTGAACATGCCGTTACCGACGATGATCGTGGCCAGGCCCAGCTTGAAGATGGACGGGTCGGGAATCGCAATCATGAACAGGCCGCTGGCCATGAATACGGCGCCCAGCAGGATCGAGCGCTGGTAGCCGATTACGCGGTCGGCGATGTAGCCGCCGAACAGTGCGCCGGCATACACCAGGGCAAGGTAAGAGCCATAGGTCAGGTTGGCCGAGGCTTGGCCGGAGGCGTCGCCCCCATGGAACTGCGTGACGATATACAGCACCAGCGCCCAACGAATGCCGTAGAACGCGAAACGCTCCCAGAATTCGGCCATGAACAACATCCAGAGCGGACTTGGGTGACCCAAGATCTGCTTGAATTCCGGAATAACGACTTCCTGGGGTGTGATTGCAGCACCGCTCATGCGGGGTCTCCTGAATAATTATAATTATGAATGGGTAAGTCACATGGAATGAGCTTGACGCGCGGATGGGGTGGCCATCGTTGAGCAATACAAAATCCAACAGCGGCGTATTTTAATCCAGAAACCTTGCGCTGCCGCCTTATTTGGCCTGGCTTCTGAGACAATTCCCGATTCTGGCCCTAAAGTGCGCCAGTTGTCGTATATTCGCATTGCACACAAGTAGGAAACATCGAATTTTTTAGAGGAACGCGCACTATGAACTATGACGTTGTCGATACCCTGATTTCACCGGAAGGCCGGTTGGATGTGCTGTCCAAGGCCGAGGTCAACAAGCTGCTCGATACCAGCCAGGGCGGGCTGTACAAGATTTTCCGCAATTGCTCGCTGGCGGTACTCAATTGCGGCAGCACCATCGACGACGGCAAGGAGCTGCTGGAACGGTATAAATCATTCGATATCAGCATCATTCAGCGCGAACGGGGCATTAAGCTCGAGATCAAGGGTGCGCCTGCGATCGCATTCGTGGACGGCAAGATGGTCAAGGGCATCCACGAACACTTGTTCGCGGTGCTGCGCGACATCATTTTCGTGAGCGACGACATCATCGGCAACCCGAAGTTCGATCTCGAAACCAGCGATGGCATCACCGATTCGGTGTTCCATATCCTGCGCAACGCCAACATACTGCAAACCCAGCTGAGCCCGAACATGGTGGTGTGCTGGGGCGGTCATTCGATCAACCGCGCCGAGTACAACTATTCAAAGGAGGTCGGTTACCAGATGGGCTTGCGCGGTCTCGATATCTGCACCGGTTGCGGGCCCGGCGCGATGAAAGGACCGATGAAGGGCGCCACCATCGGTCATGCCAAGCAGCGCCTGCCCTCGGGACGCTATCTGGGGATCACCGAGCCGGGCATCATCGCGGCCGAGTCGCCGAACCCGATCGTGAACGACCTGGTGATCATGCCCGACATTGAAAAGCGCCTCGAAGCGTTCGTGCGGGTCGGGCATGGGATCGTGGTGTTCCCCGGCGGCGCCGGCACAGCGGAAGAAATTCTGTACATCCTCGGCATCTTGCTGCACCCGGACAATTCCACGATGCCGTTTCCGCTGGTGTTTACGGGGCCGGAAAGCTCGCGTGAGTATTTCGCCCAGATCAATGAGTTCATCAGCCATACGCTGGGGCAGGAAGCGCAGCAACGCTACAAAATCATCGTCGACGACCCGGAATTGGTGGCGCGTGAAATGCTGGAGGGGATGAAGCAGGTGCGCGAGTTCCGCAAGTTGCACAGCGATGCATATTATTTCAACTGGCTGCTGAAAATCGATCAGGAGTTCCAGAAACCATTCATCCCGACCCATGAAAGCATGCGCAACCTCAGCTTACACAAGAACCAGGAAACGCACCTGCTGGCAGCGAACCTGCGGCGCGCATTCTCGGGCGTGGTGGCCGGCAACGTAAAGGATGACGGGATCCGGGCGATCGAGCAATACGGCCATTTCGAAATCCATGGCGATGCCGACATCATGGGGCCGATGGATAAGCTACTGGCCTCATTCGTGGCGCAGCACCGGATGAAACTGGCGGGCAAGGCGTACGTGCCGTGCTACCGCATTGTGCAATAGGACGTTT
>JANPCW010000335.1:0-3208 GCA_031431155.1 Janthinobacterium sp.
TCGTCAACACGATTTCGCGCTCCAGGTAAGGGCGGCAGGCCGTCGCTTCTTGCGCCGTGGGCGCACGGTCGGCACCGTTGTCATCAACCGCACGGCCTCTGACCAAGCTGCTGAAATACACGTTCCGGCCGGGCGCCAGGCCGATTGCCAGCAGCATGTTGCTCAGCAGTTTTCCGGCGTCCCCCGCAAAGAGCCGGCCCTCGGACTGATCGGCCAGGTTCGGTGCGCCTGCGACAATCATCCATTGCGCCACCGGATCGCCACTGCCAAAGACGGCGGCGCGGCGCTCGCCGCACAAGTTGCAGCGCGTGCAATTGGCAACCGCCGCTTTCAACTGCGGCCAGCTCATTCGGGCGATCTCTTCATCCGTGACGGCAAGCGCAGGCGGCGTCGCATTGTCGGACCAGGCAGACACTGGGGGTGCGCCGCTCGCCGCGAGCGCAACGCCCTGCATACCGGCCTCGACAAGAACTTCTGGGGCGGCTGCGATGGCGCCCTCGCCTGCGGGCTCGGCCATTTTTTCGTCCATGTCCTGCCCGGCCGCCGGCACGTCGTAAGGGCGATGGCGCAAAGTCCATTGCGGACCGACCCCGATCTCGCTCAGAAAAGCCGCTCTGCGGCGCGCCGCTTCATTCACAAACATAGCCGCATCACGATCGCGTCCTCGCACAAGTTATCGGCCGCCGGGTAATAGCCCTTGCGCCGGCCGATCTGGGAAAAACCGTAGCGCAGGTAGACTTCGAGCGCCCTCACGTTCGATGGACGCACTTCCAGCAGGATCGACTCCATTGCGAGACCGCGCGCGCACGCGACCGCCTTGTCGAGCAGATAACGGCCCAGCCCTTCGCCCTGGCGCTCGGCGCTGACGGCCACGTTCAGCAAATGGGCCTCATCGACGGCTGGCATAAGCAGAAAATAGCCGAGCAAAGCGCCCTCGTCCGAGCGCAATACCCACGCCTGGTAACCGCTGGCGAGCGAATCGACGAAATTACCCCGGCTCCATGGATGCGGGTAGACCTGTTGTTCCAGCGCCACCACATCGTCGATATCGGTCGCTTGCATTGGTGCGTAACACAACGTGGCGTCGTCTACCATCGGACTCATCGCGCGCCCTCGGCAGCCGCCTTGGCAGCCTGCAGCACGCGCCGCTCGGCGCTGGTGAACGCGATCTTGTTGCGCAAATAAAACGGCTGCGCCTGGCCCGCCGACACACCGGCGCCAGCGGCAAAGGCGATGCGCGCCAGCTGCGCGACCTGCGCCGCATGCGGCATCACCTCAACCCTGGTTTGCGCTCCAAGCGCGTACTCGGCAAACGCGGCTTGATAGACATCCATCCCGTTGCCGCAGGCGATTAGCGGCGCGTCGTGCGGCATCTGCAGAATGTGCGACTGCACGGCCTCGGGCTTGGACAAAGTCGGCTCGACCACGGTTTGCCAGCCATCGGCATAGCGGTATTGGGCCCAATAGACTTCGCCCATGCGCGCATCGAGCACGGCCAGGATGTCGCCCGCGCCGCTCAGTTGGCGGCACGCAAGCGCCATGGCAGCGAGCGTGCATACCGGAACCGCCGGCAAGCCGGCGCCGAAGGCCAGCCCTTGTGCGATGCCACATGCAGTGCGCACGCCGGTAAACGATCCGGGGCCGGCCCCAAAAGCGATTGCGGCGCACTGTTTGAGGGTCAAGCCGGCCTGCTCCAGCACGCTTTGCACCATCGGCAGAATCGCTTGCGAATGGGTGCGCACGCCCGACGATTCACGGGCGATCACGACGTCGCCTTGCAGCAAGGCGCACGAGGCAAGCTCGGACGATGTTTCAATGGCAAGAATAATAGGCATGCGGTATTTTACCCTGTGTCCTCGGGGGACAGGCCGTGACATCGCGGTTTCGGCGCAAAAACCGTGCGTTCCAGACCTGACCCCAGCGGTTGGCCCGGCAGTGGGTCGCGCTCGTTGTAAAATGGCGCCATGCCCAGCCTGACCATGACAATTGATAATCGCCACGAGGTGATGCGCGCCCTGAGCGGCGAACGGTGGGTCGTCGCTTGCCTGTGCGCCGCATGGTGCAGCACGTGTACCGATTACCGGGCCGTGTTCGACACGCTGGCGGCACGTCATCCAGACCAGTGCTTTGTCTGGATCGACATCGAGGACCAGGCCGACGTGGTGGGCGACCTTGACGTGGACAACTTC
The DNA here is from genome assembly GCA_031431155.1 of Janthinobacterium sp. Lineage (GTDB taxonomy): Bacteria > Pseudomonadota > Gammaproteobacteria > Burkholderiales > Burkholderiaceae_D > JANPCW01. The sequence goes on from JANPCW010000335.1 coordinate 2,190, forward strand.
CCGACGCTGCTGGTCCAGCACCGTGATGTGGTGGCGCTTTTCGGAACCATGCTGCCCGACCTGCATCTGGCCGACCGCCTGGTTCAGTCGCAGGTAGCGCAATCCGATGCCGAATTGTCTGCGCTAGCGCACAGCAGCGCCGAGCGCCGCGAGTGGCAACAGACATGCAACCTGCGCACCCTGTTACAAGGCGCGCTGGCGGGCAATTGAATGGATTGGTCGGCTTAAGACGGTGCGCTACGGTCTGTCTGCGCCCCAAGATACTCCTCAAGGCCGTCAAGGCAGCCGGTCCAACCCTGCTCATGCAGATCGCGCGTGAGCGCATCGGCGATGCGTTCATGGACGACGATGACCTCGGTCGCCCCTACCACGAGACTGAGCGTTGGGATTTGCTTGCTCGTCATTTTTCACCCTGCTCCACGTCTCGTGTTTGAGCATACCGGCTTTCCCGCCGTCGGGCCCTACGGCTGCAGCGTCCGCCGTTCTCCCGCGTCTCCCTAACTACCGATGTCAGGGCAGACCACCTTTGGCAGCCAGCATTCGAGCAAATCTTGAGCCAGCAACGGTCGGCTATATAAAAATCCCTGCGCCTGATTGCAACCGTGGCGCAGCAGGAAGGCGGCCTGTTCGGTCGTCTCGACCCCTTCGGCAATCACGGACAGATTCAGGCTTTTTCCAAGCTGGATGATCGCAATCGCAATGGCTTCATCGTTCACTTCGGAGGGAATATCTTTGATGAAGGAGCGGTCGATCTTGAGCGTTTGCACCGGCAATTTCTTCAAATAGGCCAGCGACGAGTAGCCGGTGCCGAAATCGTCGATCGCCAACCCGACCCCGATCGAGTGCAAGTCGTTGATGAACGCCAGTGCGTCGCCGGTATTCATGATGACCGACTCGGTCACTTCCAGTTGCAAGCGCTCGGGTGCCAGCCCGGTCTCCTTGAGGATCTCGGCCACGATCTTGACGATGCTGCCGCGCTCGAACTGCTTGACCGACAGGTTGACCGCGATCTTTGGCAC
>JANPCW010000336.1:0-3435 GCA_031431155.1 Janthinobacterium sp.
GATTTTCGCCTATTTCTGGCTGGGTGAGGTGATGACATGGCAAGGCTGGATCGGCGCCGCACTGCTGATCTCCGGTATGATAGTGAGTCAATGGAACTCGGAACGGCCGGCTTCGGTGCTGGCGCCGGAATGATGGCGGGGATGCCCGCTCACTAAAAATAAGCTGATGCATAAGCTGATGCAGCCTACACCCGATCTCAAGCGTCTCGCTCTCGAAAAGCCGCTGCGCATGCTCCTTATTAATGCCGGCGAAGCGGACGCGATCACGTGGGCCGGGCTGGTGCAGCCGCTGCGCTTGTGTGCCGGGGAGCTCGGGCCAGGCGCACTGCAACTCGAAATTCGCACACCGCAGCAGGTAAAAGACGAGTCCGATGGGCACTGGCATATCGCCTTGCTGGTGGCCGACGAAATGCAGGCCCCGTTGAGCCCGGAATTAAGCCGGGTCGTCATCGAACGCTGCCGCTCGGCGCCGTTTTGGGGCGCGGTCGGCGCGGCCGTATCGTGGCTGGCCGACTCGGGCGCGATCGATGGCGTGCGCATCGCGCTGCCGTGGGCTTTGTATGGCGATGCCGGAACTAAGGCAGACAGCGCCATTGTGACGCCGCACCTGTTCGAAATCGACGGTTGCCACCTGAGCTGCTGCGGCGGCGCTGCCAGCATTGATTTTTCGCTGACCCTGATCGAGACCCTGTTTGGCGCTGTGGTGCAAGCCCACATCAAGGAAGCGCTGTGCATCGACCGCGTGCGCGGCAAGGAAGAGCGGCAGCGCGTGGCCTTGCAGGCGCGCTTCGGCGTGCTCCAGCCCAAGCTGTCCGAGGCCGTCATGCTGATGGAAGCCAATATCGAAGAGCCGCTCACAACCGACGATATTGCCAATTTGGTCGGGATCTCGCGGCGCCAGTTGGAGCGCCTGTTCAAGCAATATCTGGGCAGCCAGCCGTCGCGCTATTATCTGGAACTTCGCCTGCAGCGCTCGCGCCAACTGCTGCGCGAGACCCATTACTCGATCGTGCAGGTCGGATTGATGTGCGGATTCTCATCCGGCTCCCATTTTTCGACGGCGTTCGGCACCCTGTTTGGCAACACGCCGCGCGAGGAGCGCCAGCGCAAGCTGGCTCGCCCGGTCTAGGTCCGGCCAGGCTCGGCCCGGCAAAATATGAAAATCCTTGTCGCAGATTTAAAAGAGTTTTAGCATCCCGTTTCTTATAATGCGTTAGACGCGTAGCTGTCGTAGCTGCGACCGTATCTAACATTGAATGATGGGAATGCTATGAATGCCAAGCTCGATTCGACCGTAACCGCCCGTCCTGTCACCAGGCAAACCTTCGATGAAGTGCTGGTCCCGACCTACGCGCCAGCCGAAATGGTGCCGGTGCGCGCCGCCGGCCTTGATTTATGGGACCAGAACGGCAAGCATTACCTCGATTTCACCGCCGGCATTGCCGTGACCAGCCTCGGTCACGCCAACCCGGTGCTGATCGAAGCGCTGACCAAACAAATCAACACCCTCTGGCACCTCGGTAACGGCTACACCAATGAACCGGTGCTGCGCCTGGCGCTGGCCCTGACCGAAGCGACCTTCGCCGACCGCGCGTTCTTTTGTAATTCGGGCGCGGAAGCCAACGAAGCCGCGTTCAAGCTGGCGCGCAAATACGCGCACACCAAGTTCGGTCCGGCCAAGTCGCGCATCATCTCGTGCATTAACTCGTTCCACGGACGCACCCTGTTTACGGTGTCGGTTGGCGGCCAGGCCAAATACACGGAAGGCTTTGAGCCGCTGCCGCAGGGGATCGACCATATCCCGTTCAACGATATCGAGGCCGCGCGTGCCGCCATCGGCGACGATGTGTGCGCGGTGGTGGTCGAGCCGGTGCAGGGCGAAGGCGGCGTGCTGCCGGCCGATCCGGCCTACCTGAAACAATTGCGCGCCTTGTGCGACAAGACCGGCGCGCTGCTCATTTTCGATGAAGTTCAGTGCGGCATGGGCCGTACCGGCGACCTGTTTGCCTACATGGGTTACGGCATCACGCCCGACATCCTGACCTCGGCCAAGGCCCTGGGCAACGGCTACCCGATCGGCGCCATGCTGACCACCAACGAACTGGCCGCCACCCTGTCGGTGGGCACCCACGGCACCACCTACGGCGGCAACCCGCTGGCAGCGACGGTCGCATTGAAGGTGCTGGAAACGATCAACACGCCGGACTTCCTGGCGCGCGTGAAACTGGCCAGCGCCAAGCTGATCGCCATGTCGCAAAAGCTGATCGCCGACTACCCGCAAGTGTTCAGCTTTGTGCGCGGCAGCGGCTTGCTGCTCGGGCTGGTGGTTGCCGACGCATTCCGTGGCCGTTCTAAGGAAATTCAAAAGGCGGCCGAGGCGCAAGGCTTGATGCTGCTGATCGCCGGCGGCGATGTGGTGCGTCTGGCGCCGGCACTGATCGTGTCCGATCAGCAGATCGTTGATGCCGAACGTCTGTTGCGCGTTGCGCTCGATGGCTTGACCAAGGCCGCGTAACGCGTCATACCAGAATGCCCGGTATGACCGGGCTGGCAAGCACTTAAGGGAGTCCCCATGTATGTTGTCCGTCCGGTAGAAATTGCGGATATTTCTGCCCTTGAAGCGCTGGCTGCGCTGACCATGCCGGGGGTTCATACCTTGCCGAAAACGCACGATGATATCGTCGCCTCGGTCGAGCGTTCGATCGCGTCGTTCGCCGCGCGGGTCGATATCCCGAGCGAGGAATCGTATATGTTCGTGCTCGAATCGGTGGCGGACCAAACCATCGCCGGTACCGCTGCCATTTTCGCTTCGGCCGGGACCAACGGAACCTATTTTTCATTCCGCAACGACGTGATCCAGCAGGTGTCGCGCGATCTCAATATCAGCCACAGCGTGCATGCACTGACGCTCTGCTCCGAGCTGACCGGGTATTCCCAGTTGTCCGGCTTCTATGTGCGCAATCTGGAACAGGCCGGGCTGGAGGCTGCCTTATTGTCGCGCGCGCGCCTGCTGTTTGCCGTGCTGGCGCCGCACCGTTTCAGCGAGCGCTTCTTCGTGTCGCTGGCCGGGATCACGGACGCCAATGGCCAATCGCCGTTCTGGGATGCGCTCGGACGCAAGTTTTTCCAGATGGATTTCCTGGACGCCGAACGCGTCATCGGCGGCGCGCGCAACCGCACCCTGATCGTCGAACTGATGCCGCATTTCCCCGTCTACGTGCCGCTCCTGCCAGGCGATGCGCAGGCGGCGATGGGCCAGATCCACCCGGGCGGCGAAGTGCCGTTCGATCTGCTCACGCAAGAGGGTTTTGAAGCCGACGACTACATCGACATTTTCGATGGCGGCCCGATCCTGCAAGCGCACACGAATGCGCTGCGCTCGTTTACAGTTCCATGTCGCGCCGGGTCGCGACCATGGAATCGACCGGCACGCCC
>JANPCW010000337.1:0-3092 GCA_031431155.1 Janthinobacterium sp.
GACACCGTTCGGCGGCACGAAAGACAGCGGCATCGGCCGCGACGGCGGCGACCACTCGTTCGATTTCTACATGGAAACGAAAAACGTCTGCCTCGCCAAGGGGACGCACACGATCCCCAGGCTTGGCACTTGAGTTAGAGAAAGGACGCTGCGACATGCCCGCCCCCAAGCACATTTTTGATCCGCCCTTCAACATCGTGCGTTGCAGCCACGTAACGCTTGGGGTTGTCGATCTCGATAGATCGCGCGCTTTCTACGAGGGCGTGCTTGGACTGCATGTCGAGGATGCGACACGGGACGCGGTCTATCTGCGCGGTGTTGAAGAACGTCAGCATCACTCCGTCGTGCTGGAAAAGGCAACAGAGCCGCGCGCTCAGCATCTCGGGTTTAAGACCGGGAACGAGGCAGACCTGGACAAGGCGGCGGCGTATTTTAAGGCAAAGGGCATCCAGCATGATTTTGTTGAACGGCCCTATCAAGGGCGGACGCTGCGCGCAGTCGATCCCTACGATATGCCGCTGGAGCTGTATTTCAAAATGGAGCAGCGCGAGCGGCTGCTGCAGAAGTACGAGCACTACAAGGGCGTACGGCCGCAACGCCTTGATCATTTCAACGTGTTTGCACCTGACCTGCAAAAATCCATAGATTTCTACGCTGAACTTGGCTTTCGCCTGACCGAGTATGCCGAGGAGGACGGCGCGAACGGCCGCATCGCTGCCGCCTGGATGCACCGGAAGGGCAACGTCCACGACCTCGCGTTCACCAATGGCCGGGGCCCGCGCTTGCACCATCTGGCCTATTGGGTGCCCTCGCCGCTCGACATCATACATCTTTGCGATGTGATGGCGACGTCGGGCTATCTCGCCAATCTTGAACGCGGCCCCGGACGGCACGGCATCTCGAACGCGTTTTTTCTCTATGTACGATGCCCAGATGGCCATCGGACCGAAATCTATACCTCCGACTATCAGACGATGGACCCCGACCACGAACCGGTGCGCTGGTCACTGCGCGACCCAAAGCGGCAGACCCTGTGGGGCCAACCCGCGCCTAAATCCTGGTTCGAGGAAGGCTCTCGCTTCGCAGGTTCGCAAGAGCGCGAGGCTGCCTTCAAGGCTGATGTCATCATCGCGAATTGAAGGACCGGCATGCAAGTCAGTCATCTCGGGCGGCGCAATGACCACTACACAAGAACTGGCAGCGATCCTCGCCGAGATCGACCGTCCCGGCGATTGCTTCGTCTCTGGCCGGACGGAATTCCTGGTGCCTCGGATCGAGGTCAATGGTGTCGGGCCGCTCGCACTGTCGCTAATACCGGTGCAGGCAAAGCAGTTAATCAAGACGGCAACGCGGGCTCCGTTTGGACGCGGAAACCTATCTCAGCCCCATGAACTTCGAGAAGGTAAGCGCAAACGAAAGAACGATGGTTCTTGAGGAAGAAATAAAGGCCGCACAAATCTACCCGCCAAGGGAGACGTCAAACCCGGGCAAGTTCAAATGGTCAAACGGAGACGAAAAATGAAAAAGAGATTTCTACTTTCCATCGGAATACTATTTGGGGTGGGTGCGAACATGGCGATCGCTGCCGGCCCAAGCCGGCCAGGTTACACGGACGGTGCGCAGATACTACGTGTCGAGCCGACCAGCGGGCAAGTCGATGCCATCAGCGGTGTCGTGTATTCACAGATAAAAAGCCAGCGAGCCGTGCGCCAGCTGACGATGTCACTACTTGTACCTCGGACGACGGATCTGAAGCCAGCGATCGTTTATTTTCCTGGTGGTGGTTTCATGTCTGCCGACTACGAGAAATTCATCGAGATCAGAATGGCACTGGCTCAGGCCGGCTTTGTCGTTGCTGCTGCAGAGTATCGTGTAGTACCCCAAAAATTCCCCGCACTGGTAGAGGACGGCAAGGCGGCCGTGCGGTATCTACGTGCCAATGCAGGCGAATACGGCATCGACCCGACGCGGATTGGGGTGCTCGGCGATTCATCCGGCGGATACGTCGCTCAAATGGTTGCAACGAGCGTTGGCGAAAAGATCTTCGACAAGGGTCAGTTTCTTGACCAGTCATCGGACGTACAGGCTGCAGTTTCAATGTATGGACTCTCGAATCTATTAAATATCGGCGAGGGGTTCCCGAAAAATGTCGATAAAGTTCAAAGATCTGATTCGGCTGTTGCGGCTTTACTTGTCAATGGCCCCGCCTTTGGGGATTTTCCAGGCGCATCGATCTACAGTGATCCAGCCAAGTCGCTGAATGCCAGTCCGATGGGGCACGTCACGGGAAGCAAGCCACCTTTCCTGATCATGCATGGATCTGCTGATACACTGGTTTCGCCCATTCAGAGCGCGCAGCTTTACTCTGCACTCAAGATGGGTGGAAACAAGGTCGAGTATGTTCTGGTCGAAGGTGCCGGCCACGGCGACATTTACTGGTTTCAGAAGCCTGTCATCGACAAGGTCGTCAACTGGTTCAAAGACAATCTGGGAGCACCGATCAAAGGGCGTGCCCAGAAGGCAGATCCGAAATCCAATCTTTAGATCACGCCGCATTTTGACCTCACCCCCGAAGAAGGTCTCCCAAGGCTGAATGTGTATTATCAGTTTTGGGGGAACGAACATGGCGGGAGTCGTGCGGGAGCGCTACTCGCTGGAGTTCAAGCAGAAGGCTGTTCGGCTGGTTCGCGGCGGTCAATCGCGTGCGGATCGCGTGTCACCTGAAGGGCCTGTCGGCGGACATCGTCTCGATCCATTTGGTTCGAGGCGGCGGTGATCGAACCGACGGAGCAGGGGTTGGCTCTGAAAGAAACGGCTCCGGGCGTGACGGCGGCTCGAACGCGTTCTATCTCTATGTGCGCTGCCCCGACGGCCATCGCACCGAGATTTATACCTCCGACTATCAAACTATGGACCCAGACCACGAACCGGTGCGCTGGTCGTTGCACGATCCAAAGCGGCAGACGCTGTGGGGGCAGCCGGCGCCGAAGTCGTGGTTCGAGGAAGGCTCTCGCTTCGCGGGTTCACAAGAGCGCGAGGCTGCCTTCAAGGCTGATGTCGTCATCGCGAATTGAAGGACCGGCATGCAAGCC
>JANPCW010000338.1:0-7000 GCA_031431155.1 Janthinobacterium sp.
GGCCGGTGCCGACGTGATCGCCATTTCGGGCAGCAGTTCGCCGCTGGCCAGGAAAGCGTCGATCTGCCTGGCCGTCGATCATGCCGAGGACAGCACCACCTTCCTGTCGATGATCTCGCGCATCTTGCAGCTGCTGCTGATCGACATCATGTCGGTCGGCATTTCGATCGACGCCCAGCATGCGGAACTGGTCGGCGAGCGCGAGGCCGAAGGGCGCCGCCTGCTGATCTCCCACCTCGATATCTAATGCCGTGCGTCCGCCCTTCTATGATTGCACCGGCTCGCGCCGTCACGCACGCCGTTTCTCGGTGTTCTGCGTGAACGTTGCGAACGCGGCTTGTCATTTTTTGCGCAATCGAGTACCACAATAGACAAGAACTAGGGTTCTCCGTACACTACGTTATTGCCGTGCCGACACTTGGGGCCGGTGAACAATGGAATAGCGCACAGAGCGTGGTGTGAACCGATGGTTGCAACAGGTCGCCACAACAGCGCTCGTCATGATGGTTGTCAATTGAATTTGAAATGGCCTGAGCAATGAAAAAAACAGCTGGTGTAGCGTTGATTGCCGCAATGCTTTCGGCATGTGGCGGCGGTGGCGGCAATCCAGGCAAATGCGTGGGGAGCGATGCGGTATGCTTTCCCGTTGCGCCTGCTTCAATGCCGACATCGTACGTGGCCCCATCGATACTGGCTTCGTCGAGCGTGGCGAAACAGTGTTCTGCACCGCGCCCGGCCGGTACGATCAATCCCGGCACCAACCAGCCCTACGGCGACGTTCAAGGCTCGCCCACCACCGAGAAAGAATGGATTCGTGCGTTTGTGAATGAAACCTATCTTTGGTACAGCGATATCGTTGCGCTTGATCCGTCATTGTTCGTGCTTGGCGCGATCGCCCCGTATATCGATCCCTCAAATAATCGGCAAACCTCGATCGAACTGAAGTCCAACTTCGACGTGGTGGACGCTTACTTCAATAGTCAGCGCTCACTTCTTTCGACAAGTTCGGGCAAGCCGAAAGACCAGTTTCACTTCACGTACCTGACCAACGACTGGCAGGCTTTATCCTCAGCCGGCAGTAGCGTCGGATTCGGATTCCAGGTTGCGCTGGTTGCCCGCACTCCGCCCCGAAGCGCGGTGGTGGCGTATTCCGAGCCGGGATCACCGGCGACCGTGAACAATCTACATCGCGGCACACAATTTTTGAGCGTCAATGGCGTCGAAGTCGTCAACGGAAACGCCGATGCCATCAATGAAGGACTGTTTTCTCCGGTTGCCGGCAAACAGTACACATTCCAGGTGCTTGACCAAGGGAGCGCCACTCCAAGAAGCGTGACGATGACGGCCGCCAGCGTCATCTCGACGCCAGTGCAAAACGTGCGCACCTTGCCCTCGCCGTATGGCAGCGTTGGCTACATACAGTTCAACGACCACATCGCGATGGCTGAAAACCAGTTGATTGCGGCGGTAAATCAACTCAAGGCGGCCAATAACGGTGCAGGCATTAGTGATCTGGTGCTGGATCTGCGCTATAACGGCGGCGGCCTGCTCGATATTGCAAGCGAACTGGCGTACATGATTGCAGGTTCGACGGCGACCACGGGTAAGGTTTTCGAAAAGTTAAGCTTCAACGATAAGAATCCGTTCCGGTTCACCGATGCCGATACCAATCGGCCATTTAATCAAGTCACGCAAGGGTTTTCGACCGCGTCCGGGCAAGCATTGCCGCAACTCGGGTTGCCAAGGGTATTTGTGCTGACCGGCCGCGGCACTTGTTCGGCCAGTGAATCGATCATGAATGGTCTCAACGGCGCCGGAATCCAAGTGATCCAGATCGGCGGTACAACCTGCGGCAAGCCCTACGGTTTCATTCCTCAAGAAAATTGTGGCGTGACCTATTTCACGGTCCAGTTCAAGGGTGTGAACCAGGCCGGCTTTGGCGATTATGCCGACGGGTTCGTTCCTGGCGGTACCGGCAATCCGGCCAATCATCTGCCAGGCTGCGTCGTGGCAGATGATTTTAGCAAGCAATTGGGCGACGTCGGGGAAGGGCGCCTTGCTGCCGCCTTGCAATATCGCGCCAACGGAACCTGCCCAGTGCCCGCGTCGGCCCTCGGCAGGACCTTGTCCAGCGTCAAGGTGGTTGACGCGGCGCTTGGCCGGTCCGCGCTACGCGAGAATCGATTTTACCGGCCAGGAGCGGGAAGGCAACGATGACCGCGCTTCGCTTCTGTCAGTTGTGCCCGCTTTGCATCGTGCTGATGCTGGTGGCGTGCCAAGCCCAGACCATCGCCATGCCGGCCGAAACGCCGGCGGTCCTGGTGCAGTCTTCCGATGCGGCGCGCACGGAAGTGCACATGACGGTGGCACGCATGCTCAACGCACCGTCGGTGACGGTGGCCGATGATGCGTTACTGCATGACAGTTTGTTGATCATCGAAAAAGTGCGCCCCCGCGACGCGCAAGGCGTACAACTTAGCGGACGCGATTTTGACAAGCCTGAGCAATTTAGACTGATAAAAACCGGGCAAGCGTGCGTTCTGGTGCGGCTACGCACCGGCGCTCGGGAAACGCTTCGGCCAAGCCAGTGCGCCGCAGTCAAATAATCTACAACGCGCATATCAATCGGACCGGCGGACCGGCGAACCGGCGAACCGGCGAACAGCCAATTTCAGCGCCGCCCGACCAGTGCGGCGCGCATCATGGCTCGGTCGCGCGGCTCTGGCTCGACCAGATAATGTACCTCGCGAGCAATCATCGCTGCGACCGGCAGGCCGTCACGAAATAGCACGCGGTTAGCGGCCAGCGCGGGGATTTTAGCGCCAGGCAGCACGGTCCCGGACAGGTTGAGGGGATCGACTGCCGAGATGCAGATCAGGCCGCCGTCGACAGCCCTCCTGCGGATTGCGCGTAGCAACGGAATCGCTTCCGGCAATGCGAATTGTTCACCGGCCAGGCCGGCCACGAAACGCCCGCCGCGTATGTCCCCGCGCGCTTCCAGGCGATGAAAGACCGGCAGCAGTTGGAACCATGACGGCAGCCATCCTGCTTCTCGTTCCAGCAGGCGCCAAAACACGATACCGTAGCGGCGCAGCAAAACCAAGGCGATGTGTTCCAGCGCTTTCGGATTGGTTCGCGCTTGCTTGCCGGGGACGGCCGGCGGGCCGTCGTTCCATCCGGTGTCGCCGCGGCGCACCGGCACCCAGCGGCCGGCCTCGTCCATGCCCGGCATCGCCCCAACGCGCCGGCGCCTGCCATGGCTTGCGCGTTTGGCGGCCGGCAAAAGTAACGCGCGCAGCCCGGCAAAACTGTCGGCGTTGACAAGGCCGGTCGCGACCAGCTCGCCCAATGCATTTTCCAGTTCGATCGGCAGTAAGTGGGCGTCAAGGACCAGTTCGTCGAAGAACATCGCGCCGTTACGCAGCAGTGCAGCAAGCACGCGTTGGGCGCGTGCCGAGATTTCGGCTTGCCCATTCCCGTCGCACAGGACCTGCCAGATGCCCAGCTGACGCCGCGGCAGCAGCACGGTGGGCGTGCTGCGCAGCGGTCCGTCGGCTGCGTGCGGCGGCGCGCCGATCCGGGTCCAGACCAGCTTGCCGGCCCGGCACAGATCGTCCAGCCATGGCGCGCCGTAGTCGCCCAGCCTGGCTGGCAGCAGATCGCTTTCCCATGCGCCGGCGGCCGCTTCGAATCCTTCCAGCTGGGCCACGATGTGGGGTAGTGCATCGCATCCTTGCAGCCGGGTATCGGGCGCCAGGTGTTGCCAGTCGAACAGGAAACGCATGAAGTCCTGGCGTTCGACCGGTTCTATTTCGCGCCGCAGGCGCTTGATCGTGTAGCGGTGGATGCGCGCCAGCAGGTGCCGCTCGCACCACTCCTCGGCCGCGCAGCCCGGCGTGAAGTGCCCGCGCATCACGTAGCCTTCGGTTTCCAGGTGAGCCAGCGCAATCGCCACGGTGTTGGCCGGCAGTCCGAGCGTCTGTGCGATACAAGGCAGCGGCTGCGGTCCGAAGCCGGACAGCCTGGCGCGCACTATCTCGACGATTGCCTGGTCCCGGTCCCAGTCGCTGCGGCAGCTGTCCGGAACCTTTAGCGCTGGAACGCAGTCCGCCTGCGGGTAGGCCGCCTGCAGGCAGGGCACACGTTCCACCGGCACCCACAACAGAGCACCGCTAGCGCTGTGCAGACAGGTGGCCCGGCCATTGCGCGCCAACGCGTCGAGCCAGCCCGGCCAACCGGCTTGCCCGCAGGCCTCGGTGTGCGTCACACAGGCCAGGCTCATCAGCGCTTCATGCATCTCGTCGGCGTCGCGCACGCGCGGCCAGGCTTGTTCGCACACACTGGCGATCGCGTCGCCATCGAGTGCGCCAAGATCGTCGGCTGAAGCGGGCTCGCTCCAGCGGCGGCTCAGCACGGCCTGGGTGCGGCGCTCTTCCAGCGGCGCGTCGTCGAGGAACGCATACGGATGCGCATTGAGGATCTCCATCGCCAACGGCGACGGCGTCGGCAAGTCGCGCGCGATCAGCTTCAATTGACCTGGCTGGCCCTGCTCGATGCGCCCGAGCAGCGCCAGCCAGCCGTCGCTGTCCATCGCTTGGTGCAGGCAGTCATTGATGGTTTGCTCGACCAGCGGATGACTGGGCAGTTCGCGTTCGCCGACCAGGTTCTCCAGGCAGGCCGCCTGATCCGGGAAAACCGCCGCCAGCAGGTCGTCGCTTTTCATGCGCTGCAATTGGGGCGCGACCTTGCGCCCGCCGCTGTAGCGCGGCAGGGCCAGCGCGGTGGTCGCGTTCCAACGCCAGCGCACGTTGAACAGTGGCGCGTCGAGCAGGGCCTGAATCAGCAGATGCTCGGCAGTGCCCGAGCGCAGGTAGCGCCACACGTCGTCCAGCGCGAAGCTGTGGCTGGTCGACAGCGACAGCACGATCGCGTCTTCGGTGGCGGCGGCCTGCAGCTCGAAATTGAAGGTGCGGCAAAAGCGCTTGCGCAGTGCCAGCCCCCAGGCGCGATTGATGCGGCTGCCGAACGGCGCATGCAGCACCAGTTGCATGCCGCCTGACGCGTCGAAGAAGCGCTCCATCACCAGGCAGTCCTGGGTCGGCAGCGCACCCAGCGCGGCGCGCGCGCGGGCCAGATACTCGACGATCTGGCGTGCCGCGTCAGCGCCGATTTGAACGCTACCGACCAGCCAGTCGATGGCGGCGTCCAGCCCAAGGGCGCTGACCGGCCAGGCCGGGGCCCCGCTCGCACCCGCAAGCAAGTGCTCGACCTGGCCGCGCAGCCGTGCGACGCCGGCCGACAATTCATCGCTGCGGCCGGGCGCCTCACCCAGCCAGAACGGGATATTCGGCGCGGCGCCGTGCGCATCCTCGACCCGCACGCGCCCGGTCTCTATCTTCAGTATCCGATACGACGTATTGCCTAGCTGGAAAACGTCGCCGGCCAGGCTTTCGACCGCGAAGTCTTCGTTGACCGTGCCGATGGCCTGTCCCTGCGGCTCGAGCAGCACTGTGTAGTCGGCGTTGTCCGGAATGGTGCCGCCGGAGGTCACTGCGGTCAGCTTGGCGCCGCGGCGCCCGCGCAGGGTGCCGCCGACCGTATCGCGGTGCAGATACGCGGCCCGCACGCCATAGCGGCCGGCATAGCCTTCGGCCAGCATCCGCAGCACCGCGTCGTAGCGCGCACGCTCCAGTTCTGCATAGGGTTCGGCGTTGCGGATCAGGGTGAACAACGCGTCTTCACTCCATTCCCGGCAGGCGACCTCGGCCACGATCTGCTGGGCCAGCACGTCCAGCGGCGCGCGCGGGATGCGCAGCGCATCGAGTTCGTCGCGCCGCACGCAGTCGAGCAGGGCCGCGCACTCGACCAGCTCGTCGCGCGAGGTAGGGAACAGCCGGCCCTTGGGCATGCCGCCAACCTGGTGCCCGGAGCGGCCCACGCGCTGCAGCAGCGCCGCAATGCTGCGCGGCGAGCCGACCTGGCAAACCAGATCGACGTCGCCGATATCGATGCCGAGTTCCAGCGAGGCAGTGGCGATCAATACCTGCAGCTCGCCGCGCTTGAGGCGCTGTTCGGCGTCCAGCCGGTACTCTTTGGCCAGGCTGCCATGGTGGGCGGCGACCGCTGCCGATCCGAGCCGGTCGGCCAGATGGCGCGCGGCGCGCTCGGCCATGCGCCGCGTGTTGACGAACACCAGGGTCGTGCGGTGCTGCGCGGCCAGTTCCGCCATCCGGTCATAGACCCGTTCCCAGCCGTCGTTGGCCATCACCGCGTCCAGTGGTACCGGGGGCAGTTCGAGCGCCAGATCGCGCCGGCGCATGTGGCCGACGTCGACGATTGCGCAGTCGCCGCTGCCGGATCGTCCGACCAGAAAGCGCGCGACCGCGTCCAGCGGCTTCTGGGTTGCCGACAGGCCGATGCGGGTAGGCCGCCGGGCACACAGCGCGTCCAGGCGTTCCAGGCTGAGCGCGAGATGGCTGCCGCGCTTGCTGCCGGCCACCGCATGGATTTCGTCGACGATCACGGTGCGGGTACTGGCCAGCATGGCGCGGCCGCCGTCGGAGCCAAGCAGCACATACAGCGATTCCGGAGTGGTCACCAGGATGTGCGGCGCACGCTTGCGCATCGCCTGCCGTTCGTGCGGGGTAGTGTCGCCGGTGCGCACAGCGGTACGGATGCCGGGATCGGGCAGTCCCATGCGGGCCAGTTCGCGCGCGATGCCCTCTAACGGCGCCTGAAGATTGACGCGAATATCGTTGGACAGCGCTTTCAGCGGCGAAACATAGAGCACGGTGGTTGCATCCGGCAGTACGCAGCCATGAGCAATGGCTTCGCGCACCAGCGCGTCGATCGCCGCCAAAAAAGCGGTCAGGGTCTTGCCTGACCCGGTCGGCGCCGCGACCAGCGTGGGGCGCCCGCTGCAGATCAACGGCCAGGCGCGCTGTTGCGCCACCGTTGCACCGGCGAAAGTGCCGCGAAACCAGGCAGCAACAGCAGGGTG
>JANPCW010000339.1:0-3461 GCA_031431155.1 Janthinobacterium sp.
ATTTGGGCGGCAAGGTCGTCGGGACGCATCTCCACGATCGAACCTTTGAAAGCAAGATATTTGGCCAAGCGATGGGGCGCTTCGATGACCAGTTCCCACGATTCGCCGACCGCCTCGAACTTGCGCACCATGCCCAGCCCATCGACATGCCCCGATACCAGATGCCCGCCAAGGCGGTCGGCCAGCGTCAGCGCTTTCTCCAGGTTGACCTCGGTGGCCGTGTCCAGGCCAACCGTGCAGTTCAGACTCTCACGCGAGACGTCGACGCAAAACGTCGAGTCGGTCTTGGCAACCACGGTCATGCAGGCACCGTTGATGGCAATCGAGTCGCCCAGCGCGACGTCGCCCAGCGGCATGCCGCCCGCATCGATGTCCAGCCGCACGCCCGCGTGTACGGCGTCATCGAGCGCGTGAATCGAAGTGATCTTGCCTACGGCGGCCACTATTCCAGTAAACATCTAGCACCAATCTTGTGGTTGATTAAATCGGAATGAACGATTCAGTATGATCGAATCTGGCAAGGATACGCAAATCCGGGCCGATTTGCTTGACCTCGTGAAAGCTCAGGGTTTTTTTCTGATCCAGCCTGGCCAGGGGCGGCAACGCAAACATACCTTGCGCCTCGCCAATCAGGCACGGCGCAAGATACACCAGCAGCTCGTCGACGCACCCCTCGCGGATCAGCGAACCGTTCAGCTTGGCGCCCGCTTCAACATGCAATTCGTTGATTTGGCGCCGCCCAAGCTCATGCATCAAGCCGGCCAAATCGACCTTGCCGGCCGGGTTCGGCAAGATGATCACTTCGGCTCCAACACCGCGCAACATCGCTTCTTTTTCCGGATTGCCGGCTGCGGCCACGACCCAAGTGCCGCCGCCTTGCAGGATGCGGGCATCCGGACTAATCTCAAGGCGGCTGTCGACCACGATACGGCGCGGCTGGCGCGGCGTGTCGACCGCGCGTACCGTCAGTTGCGGGTCGTCCGCTCGGACGGTGCCGATGCCGGTCAGGATGGCGCAGGTGCGGGCGCGCCACGCATGGCCGTCGGCGCGCGCTTCCGGGCCGGTAATCCACTGGCTCTGGCCGTCGCGCAGCGCAGTCATCCCGTCCAGGCTCGCGGCAACTTTCATGCGCACCCATGGGCGGCCCCGTTCCATGCGCGAAAAAAAGCCGATGTTCATTTCATGCGCCGGTCCGGCCAGCAGACCGGAATCAACGGCAATGCCAGCGGCCTGCAGCGTCGCCATACCCTGCCCTGCGACCAGCGGATTCGGGTCAAGCATGGCCGCAACGACCCGGCCCACACCGGCGCGCACCAGCGCATCCGAGCACGGTGGCGTGCGTCCGAAGTGGTTGCACGGCTCAAGGGTCACGTAAACCGTGGCGCCGCGCACGTCGTTGCCGCGCGCTTGCGCATCCTTGAGCGCCTGCACTTCGGCATGATCCTGCCCCGCCGGCTGAGTATGGCCGACCCCGATCACACGGCCATCCTTGACGATCACGCAGCCGACTCGTGGATTTGGCGAGGTCGTGAATAGTCCTTTGGCGGCCCATTCCAGCGCCAGGGTCATGCCATCCGCATCGTTCACTAGTTCCACGTATGTCTTTTCAAGTAAATTTTCCGACGTGCCACGCCGGCATGCCTTAAAGCGGGTCCGGCACGCCGGTGCAGGAGCGCGCTTGCAGCAACGGGTCGCATATGCGCGCCCGCCCGAGCATGTTGATTTTAATACGGCGCGTGTTCTTGCCCTGAAAAAACGACACAGTACCCCAGCGCGCAGCCAGACCGCTTACGGCGCTGCAACTACGGCCGGCTCCATTATAGGCAATATAGGTCGGCGCATGGCCGGAGGAAAACACGGATACCATCGAAATGCCTTTGGCCACGGGGCCATGGGTGAAGATGACCTCATCGTCCGGGCCGGGGCGCTGGTTGCCGTCACGATCGACGAACACGACCCAGCCTTGGTTCCAGTTCACGCCAAGAGGATCGGCCGGCGCCATTTCAACCCGGCTGCCGCGCCCCAAGGCTTCGGAACGGGTCAAGTCGATTGCCGCAAACAGGTCATTGACGGTCGAACGCAAGCGTTGCTGCATGATGAGTGTCTGCAGGTTGGGAATCGCGATCCCTAGCAGCACTGCAGCAATCGCAAGCACGACTGCGAGCTCAACCATTGAAAATCCACCGCTCCGAGCGCGCCTCATGGCCAGCAGTGCGCGCCGGCGCCGGTGGCTGTCTTGAGGCCGGTGCTGGTGACCACCAGATTTTCGCATGCGCTGTCCTTAAAGCTCCGGTCGACCTTGTCGGTGCCCGGGATCGCGCTCAGTTGCACACACTGGCGGATGGTTGCGTCGGGACAGGCGTCCGCGCTCACCTCATACGCGCTGGCGGTCGCCGTCGCACCGGACCACCATTTGAACAGGCGCGCTGCTGCATCGCTTGAGCCCGACGAAAAGGCGATATAGGTATTGTTTTGGGAGTAATAGCGTTCCTGTTGCTGCAGCAGTTGCAACAGTGCAGCCTGGGCCTCGGTGCGTTTGGCTCTGACGATATAGTTCTGATAAGAGGGCAAGGACAGCGCCGCAAGAATAGCGATGATGGTCACCACAACCAGGATTTCGACCAGGGTAAAACCTGCGCAACGTTTCATGGCATCTCCAAAGACCAACCCATTTCAGCAAGCTCACTTCAGCAAACTCATTTCACGGCTTTCTCGTGCAACTCCAGCCAGTTGGCGACCTCGCGCCAACTCATACGCCTTGCCGGCAAATTCAGGCTTGCCGCGTCCGTCTTGACTATCGTTCCTTTCGTCCCGCCGCTGCCGAACGTGTACAAACTGTATTTTGTCCGGGCGTTTGCCCTTCCGGTCGGGTTGCGCGCGCCGGTCACCGTACCCATGTTGAACACGACGGGAGATCCGGGCGCGCCAACCTGCGTCTGCGCACCCGACACCGCTTCGCTTTGACCCTTGCCATCGCTGCCGAGGGCCAGCCCCGTCAGCGCATCGAGCGCATAGCTTCGGCCCGAAGGACCGACGCAGGCATCGTCACCGAGCACCGTGCTGTTGAAAAATAGTTTACCGGCGCTCACCACTGGCGCACTGACGCTGCGTTCACCGCTGGTTGCGGCATGGGGAAAATCGAGGTACCAGCCTTTTTTCGCATCGGTGTCAGCACCGTAGACAAAGTCGTTGCCACGGATCGCGTAGCCGGCGCCGTTGTCGGCCGCGCCGTATAAGGTACGGGCGGCCAGGTCGGCCCGACTGAGCAGCGGCGGCTGCGCATCGATGGCCCGATCGTGCACCGCATAAAAGGACTGGGTCGTGAAATTGGCTGGCAACGCATCGGACTCTTCCAGAAGTTTTCCGGTGCCAAACAGGATCAGATAGCCGCCGCCCGGCGCAAAGATCACTTTGGGTGCTTGGGTTACCGGCTGCCGCGCCCCCGTCTCATCGCGCGCCAC
>JANPCW010000340.1:0-4349 GCA_031431155.1 Janthinobacterium sp.
GATCCACAGCACCGAACCGTTCTTGCGCATGTCCAGGCCCTTGGCCTGCAGTACCACGTCCAGCGCATGGTCCCACGGCACGTCTTTCAGGCGCAAGGTCAGGTTGCCGCTGACGCTGTCGCTGGTGATGATGTTCAAGCCCGAGATATCGGCGATTGCCTGCAGCGCGGCGCGCACTTCCACGTTCTGGAAATTGAACGACAGCTTTTCGCCGCGGTAGCCCTGGGTGCCCTGGGTCAGCTTGTTCGGATCTTCCTTGATCGGCTTGACGTCGATCACCAGCTGGGTGTCGCTTTGGTAGACCGACTGCTCCCACAGCCCGGTGGCCTGGATCGTCATGCGCGTGTCGTCGCCTTGCGGCACGGTCGTAATCAGGGACACCGGGGTGCCGAAATCGGTCACGTCGAGGCGCCGCCGCAGCGATGCGGGCAAGCCAGTCTTGAAGAAGTCCACCACTACGCTCTGGCCCTGCTGGCGCACGTCGACCGCGACCTGACTGTTGGGCAGATCGACCACGATCCGCCCTTCTCCATTGGCGCCGCGCCGGAAGTCCATGTCGCGCAGCAGTTGGCGGCCCGGTGCCGGGGCGCGCGCCTGGCCGTTCGAAACCGCGCTCGGCACGGCTGCCGGCAAGCCCAAGGCATCGACCGCGGTGGCCACTCCGCCCGAGCCTTCGATGGTGACGATGACGGCATTGCCATCGATCGCCGTGGCATAGTTGAGCGGGCGCTTCAGGTTCAGCACCAGGCGCGAACGCTCGCCCGCTTGCACCACGTTCACGCTACGCAGCTCGCCCAGGTTGACCTCATGGACGCTCTTGCCGGTAGCATTGATGGTGGCACCGAAGTCGAGCGCGATGCGCGGCGGGTTAGTGATCGAAAACCCGATCGGCTGCCGCAGCGGCGCGCTTTTCATGCCGATCTTGACGATCAAGTTGGCGCCCTGCTGGCTCGCGCTGACCGATTCGATCGCATTCTCTTGCCCCTGCGCTTGCGTCTGGGCCAGCGCCGCGCCCGATGTAACGCTCGCGACACAGGCGATCGCCAGTGCCGCACCTGCCGTGCGCAGCAAGGTCGTCATCATCATGCCGGCTAAATTGGTTTTTTTTAGTGCGATCATTTTTTTGTCCCCTGACTCTCCTGCAATTCCAGCTTCGAAAGGCGTTCGACCCATTCGCCGGACGCATCTTGAACCGTTTCCTTGATATTGACTGCATTTTCCGTGACGCTGGTAACGAGGCCGTAATCGGTGCCGATATGCTCGCCGGCCCTGGCCCGATAATTCACTTTGTCAATTTGCAACATAGCGTAGACCGCTTTCTTGTCCTGGATCGTTCCCACCATTTTCATGGTGTCGAGAGGGAAACTCTCGAGCGCATCCTTGCGCCGGTTCATGTCGGGCTTGGCACCCTTGCCTTCCCGGGCGCCCTTGCTCAGCTCACCAAGCAGCTTGTCCGGGCTATACGGGTCGAGCGCGCCATTGCTGGCATAGACAAACGGTACGAAGGTCTTGGGCGCGGTCAGCGGCGGCACCGCGACCTTGGTCTGCTGCTTCACTTGCAGCATCCAATCGTTCACTTCCCTGACGTCGCTGTCGCTGCAAGCGGCCAGCAGCAGCGCGCTGAGCAAACTGGTGTAGCGTAACGGGGCTCGCATCATCCTTTGACCTTTCCTTTTTTGTCTGCCAGCGTCTTGCGCTGGGCGCTCAATTCGTCCGGATCGAGGTAGCGGAAGGTCTTGGCCACTGCCTCCAGCATCAGTGTGCCGTCCTTGCCGCCGGTCAGGGTCATGTTGTTGAGCGTGACGATGCGCGGCAGGTTGGCCATGTCGCCCGCAAACGCGCCCACGTCATGGTAGTTGCCGCTCACCTTGATGTCGATCGGCAGCTCGGCGTAATAGTCCTTGACCACCACTTGGCCGGGCTTAAACAGCTCGAACTGCAGGCCGCGTCCGAGTCCGGCCTGGTTGATGTCGGACAGCAGCGCCGCCATTTCGGCTTTGCTTGGCAATTGCTTTTGCAGGCGATCCACATACTGATCGACCTGCACTTTTTGGGCCAGCAAGGCATCCAGGTTGATCGCCTGCGCCATCTTGCTCGAATATTGCTCGCGCAGTTTGACTTCCTCCTGCGCCCCGAGCTCATGCTCTTGAAACTGGCCGTCCCAGTAAAAGTAATAGCCCAGTGCCACCACGGTTACCAGCGCGCCGATCCCGCACAGGATGCGCGGCGCGAGCGGCCATTGGCCGGGATGACGGTCGGACAGGCCGCGAAACTGCGCCAGCAGCGAGTCCCCAAAATGCTTCAACTGTTGATCTGCCATGGTCATTCTCCGATCTCAGGACTTGGGCGGCATGGCGGCCGGCGCGCCGGACAGCGCTTTGCCGTCGGCGCCGAGCTTGCCGCCGGCGGCCGCAGCATCTTTGTCGCGCGGACGCTTGATTCCCACGCTGAGCGTAAATTCCACCACTTTGCGTGCGCTCTTACCCGGTCCGATGGTGCTCGCCTTCACTTCCACCAGGTCAGGCCGCTCGAGCCACTGGGAACGGCTCGACAGGTTGCGCAGGAACTGCGAGACCCGTTCCTGCGACTGGGCGTAGCCGACCATGTTCACGCGCTGGCCGTCCTGTTTGAACATCTTCAGGTAGACCCCGTCGGGCGTCTCTTTCACCAGTTCGTCCAACAGGTAGACCGGCTGGTTGCGATCGCCCTGCAAATCCTCGACCGCTTGCTGGCGCGCCTTGAGCGCTTCGATTTCCTGTTTCAGGTTGGCGATTTGCTTGATCTTCTTGTCGAGCTCGATGTTTGCGCTCTTGAGCACCAGATTGCGCTCGTTCTGGATCGAGATCCGGCTTGCGTTGTAGCCGCCCACGACCAGCACCACGGCTGCCCCGACGATGCTCGACAGGGCCAGCAGCGCCACGAACGCGGCGCGCTTCTGTTTGCGTTTTTCTTCGCGATGCGGCAATAGATTAATTCTGATCATCAATCGAACCTCCGCAGCGCAAGGCCGCACGCGACCAGATAGGCCGGCGCCTCATTGCGCAATTGTTGTTCACGCACCGACGGCGCCAGTTGCATGCCCTTGAACGGCGAGATCACGGCGCTGGAAATCTTGGTGCGACTGGCCACGATCTCGATCAAGCCGGGAATCAGGGCGCAGCCGCCGGCCAGGAACAACTGGTCGACCCGGGTGTAGGGCGTCGAGGTAAAGAAAAACTGGATCGCACGGGTCACTTCCAGCGCCGCGTTTTCAAGAAACGGCGTGAGGATGTCGCTCTGGTAATTTTCGGGCAGGTCGCCGGCCTTTTTCTTGGCCTCGGCTTCCTCGAACGAGAGGCCGTAGGCGCGCACGATATCCTGGGTCAGTTGGTGCCCGCCGAACGGTTGCTCGCGTTCGTAAATGGTGTCGCCGCCCAGCATGACCGAGATGTGGGTGACCTTGGCGCCGATCTGGAACAATGCGACGATCTGCGCCGGTCCGGCCTGCGGCATCTGCGCCATGACGCGTCCGAGGGCCGAGCGCGCGGCGTACGATTCGATATCCATCACGACCGCCTTGAGCCCGCTCGCTTCCGCGATCGCGACCCGGTCCTCAACTTTTTCACGGCGCGCCGCGGCCAGCATGACCTCAACATCCTCGGGCGAGCTCTGGGCCAGTCCCAGCACGTCGAAGTCGAGGCTGACCTCGTCCAGCGCGAACGGAATATACTGACTCGCTTCGGATTCGACCTGTACTTCCATCTGATCGTCCGACATGCCGTTTGGCAAGATGATTTTCTTGGTGATGACCGAGGCCGGCGGCATGCCGAGCGCGACGAGCTTGGCGTGGGTGCCGCTTTTTTTCCACACCCGGCGCACCGCTTCCGACACTTGGTCGCTGTTTTCAATGTTGCCGTCGACTACGGCCCCGCGCGGGAACGGCTCGCAGGCATAGCGCTCCAGCCTGATCTCGCCCTTGCCGCCCATCGACAACTCCACCAAGCGCACCCCGGAGGTGCTGATGTCCAAGCCCAGCAGCGGCGCACTGGCCGTCCGGAACAATTTTGCCAGATCGACCATCAGGCGCGCCCTCCAGCGAGTGCAAGCAGCAAGATTGCGCTGCTGCGATTAGCTTGCCAAACGAACAATGATTCTGTTTGCATAGTGGGAACTCGTTTTAAAACACGGGTTTGGACTGCTCATCGAAGAAGTTACGTTAAATCGTAGCAATAATGGTTGGCTCATGTAAAGCTATTTCGTACGGGCAAATTTGATCCGTGGCTGAATTGGTCTCAGCCCGCGGGCCTGCCGTCCACGGACTCGCCGCCTTTAGGCGTGCGCGATCGCCTGCGCCGCGCCTCGGAGCGCGC
>JANPCW010000341.1:0-4262 GCA_031431155.1 Janthinobacterium sp.
ACGTGCCTGCTTTTTGGCTGCGCTTTTCCCCATGCCAGGCTTAGTGCGGGTCACGGCATCTTTCGCGCGCTGCTCGCTCTTGACTGTCGTGTCACTGGCCTTGGTATCGGCCTCCTTGGCCGACTGCTTGTTCTGGGTCCCGGTTGATTTGGACTGGTTCATCTCGCACTCCTGAAGTTAAGGACAAGGTTAAATATAGAACACCTTTGACAAATTGCAAATGCAGTTTGCGCATAACGGTTAGCCAGCGCACAAAAAATCCTAAACGGGTCGTTGGCGCGTAGATCAAGCCTTCGCTTCATGGCCCGCACACCACAAGCACTTTGACTTGAATCACTCTGCGTCGCTTATACTGCACCCCAAAAGCGTTAAAGTAGATCAGGCTGCCCCGGTTCATCCGCCGCAGCTTGAATTCTTGCGTTAACTTGCGCAAACGTGCGCAAACAATCGACAGGGGAAGCCTTAGATGGGTTTATCAGAAGCAGCGTTTGCATTCCGCTCCAGAATACTGGTCGCTCCCGCGCAGGATGGGACTCGCTCCCGCAACGCTAGCGTGCTTGCTGTCATTGCTGCTTTTCTGATCGCGATCGAGCCGGCCCGGGCCCAGGTTCAGCCGGTTAGTTTTGCAGACGCCTTGCAGCAGGCGGCGCGCGTATCGGGCACGGTACAGGGAGCGCAGCTGGACGTGCGCGCCAAGATCCTGAAGGCGCAAGCGTTGTCCCGAATCGACGGGCCATCATTGAGCCTGTCCGGATTTCGGGGCAGGCTCTCGACCAGCCTCCATCTCGATACCAGCCGGCTTGCGGGTGTGGTTGGCGGTATCGAAGCGGCCGTACCTGGCTTGCCTTTGCCCGAGATCCCCGATACCGTCAGTCGCAACATCGTGACCAACCTGTCCTCCTTGGGATTGAACAGCATCTGGCCCTTGTACACGGGTGGCCGGCTCGCTGCCGTGAAAGGGCTGGCCGCCGGCCTGACCCAGGAAGCGGACGCCGAGCGCCAGGACGCCGAAGAAAAACTGGCGACTCAGGTTGCGCAGCGCTACTTTCAGCTGCTGCTGGCCAAGCGCGTGGCCCGCGTGCGGATCGAAGCGACCGCCGGTATCGGCGAGCACCAACGCAGCGCAAAGAAACTGGAACTGGGCGGGATGATTTCGCGCGCCGAGCGCTTGCGCGCCGATGTGGCGCTCGACAGTGCCACGGCCGACGAGGCGCAGGCCCGCAGCGACCTGGAAATTGCCCAGGTCGCCCTGAACCGCCTATTGGCGTCGGCCACGCCGGTGCGTCCCGGCACGCCGCTGTTCGTGCATAGTGCATCGATCGGCTCGCTGCAGTCGTTCATCGATACCGGCATGACGCGCAACGCGGCCTGGAAAAAAATCGACAGCAAACGGGTCCAGGCCACCCAAGCGCTGCGCCTGCACGGGCGCGAGTATGGTCCCACCGTGTTCGCTCTGGGCAACTACCAACTCAATCGCAGCAGCGACAGGCTGGCCCAACCGAACTGGCTGGTCGGGGTCGCCGTCAGCGTTCCGCTAGTTGCCCGTATCGATACCGGCAAGATGATCGAGGCCGCCAAGCTCGATCAAGAGCGGGTGGAAGTGAGCGCCCAGCAGGCTGGGCGCGACATCCCGACGCTAATCGAGAAAAACTGGCGCGCGCTCGAAAATGCGCGGTTCCAGGTGCTGGCGACGGCTTCCTCGGTGGAGCTTGCCAATGAAAATGTCAAGCTGCAATCGATCGCTTTCCGCCAGGGTCAAGTGGCGGCGCTCGATGAAATCGACGCCCGCCTGAACCTGTCCAAGGTCGAGACCCAGCGTGCGCAAACCGCCTATGCCTACGTGATGGCGCTGGCCCAACTGCTGGAGGCGAGCGGCGAACCGGAGCGCATGGCGACCCTGGCGAACTCGGCCGATATTGTTTTTCCGCTGGAGGGAGACTGACATGGCCGCATCGGTGAAGAAAAAGGCGGCGCTGGCGAAACTGGCCATCGTCGTGGTCGTGGCATTTCTCGGCTGGGGCCTGTACAAAGCGTTTCAGCCGCAAGTGCTGCCGCTGCAAGGGCAGATGGATGCGCAGGAAGTGAACGTTTCGTCCAAGGTGCCGGGCCGGGTTGCTGCGGTGCACGTGCAACTGGGGCAAACGGTCAAGCCGGGCGAACTGCTGTTTGAGCTCACCAGCCCCGAGGTCCAGGCCAAGATCGCTCAAGCTACGGCCGCTGGTCAAGCAGCGCAAGCGGTGGCCGCGAAAGCGGAGACGGGAGCACGGCCCGAAGAGATCGAGGCCGCGCGCTCCAACTGGCAGCGCGCCCAGACCGGCGCCGCCCTGGCCCAGACCACGTATACCCGGGTCCAGGCCATGTTCGACCAGGGCGTGCTGGCCCGGCAAAAGCGCGACGAGGCCGAATCGCAATGGCGCTCGGCGCAGCAATTGACGCAGGCCGCCAAAGCCCAGTACGACATGGCGCGCAAGGGGGCCCGATCGGAAGACAAGCAGGCGGCGCAGGCCCAAGTACGCCAGGTTGCGGGCGCGCTGACCGAGGCCGAGATTGCCTTGTCGGAAACCAAAATCCTGGCGCCGGCGGCCGGCCAGATCAGCAAGATCCAGATTCAACCGGGCGAACTGGCGCCCCTGGGCTTTCCCGTCATCACGATGGTGAACCTGGACGATGCCTGGGCCGTGCTGCAGGTACGCGAAGACGACATGGCAGCCTTTGGCATGGGCAGCGCCCACAGCGGCGACGTTGCGGCGCTCAAGCGGCAGATCGCGTTCAAGGTCAGCTCGGTTGCCGTGCTGCCCGATTTTGCCACCTGGCGCGCCGCTCGCCCCGGCGGCACCGACCTGCGCACGTTCGAGATCCGCCTGCGCCCCGTCGCCAAGGTGGCCGGCTTGCGTCCCGGGATGTCGGTTGTATTCCCGGCCCCCTGACCGGGCCGCGCATGTCTGAGCTCGTGGCTTTGCCGGATACCTCCCAGCCGCGTTCGGGCGCCGGCCCGGCGCTAACACGCGAATGGACCCGCTTGCGCGCCGATTTCTGGGACATGGGCATGCTGAGCTGGATACCGCTGTTGCTGTATCTGCTGACCTGGTGGATATTTGCCGGCGGGATTGCGCGCGATCTGCCCATCGCCGTGATCGACGAAGATCACTCCGCCATCTCGCGCCAGCTGACCCGTTGGCTTGACGCCTCGCCGGGCGTGGCGGTGGTTGCCCAGCCGGCCAGCGGCGCCGCGGCGCTGCCCTTGCTGCGCGAACGCCGTGCCTATGGCTTCATCGTGATCCCGCGCGGGTTTGAAACGGATTTGGTTGGCGGCAGGGCGGCCACTGTTCAGTGGTTCTATAACGCCCAGTTTTCGGCCCATGTGGGCGGCCTGTCGCGCGACGTGCGCGCCCTCGTTTCCACTTTGTCGGCCGGGGTGGAACTGGGCGCGCGCACCAGGGGCGGCACCTCCAGCGTGCAGGCGGCACAACAGTTCGAGCCGATCCGGATGCGCCTGGTCACCCTGTTCAACGAGAGCACCAGCTACGAATCGTTTCTGGCGATGGCCTTGATCCCCTCCATGCTGCAAATTTTTGTGGTGGTGGCGGTGGTGACGACGATCGGGCGCGAACTGCGCGACGGCACCGTGCCACAGTGGCTGGCATCGGCAAATGGCAGCTGGCCGCTCGCGGTGATGGGCAAGCTGGCATTTCCGCTGGCCGCCTTCGCCCTGCAAGCACTCCTGTTCCTGCTGTTTTTTTCCGTCCTGCGCGGCTGGGCCGTGGGCGGCAGCGTCCCCGCCATCGTGCTCAGCCTGCTGTTGCTGGTGCTCGCTTACCTCGGCGTCGGTCTATTGCTGATCAGCCTTACATTGTCGCTACGCAATGCCCTGTCGGCTGCCGCGTTCATCACCGCCCCTGCGTTTGCCTACGCCGGCCAGGGTTTTCCCTTGCTAGCCATGCCGCCGCTGGCACGGGCCTGGGCCGAAGCCTTGCCCCTGACTCACTATCTGCAACTGCAAAGCCGGCATTGGCTGGCAGGAGCCCCCTGGCGCTACGGCGTCGGCGATATGCTGATACTGGCTGGTTTTGCACTTGGCTGCGGCACAGTCGGATTGTTCTTGCTCAGCAAACGGGCCAGCTCACCTGATGCATGGGGCAAGACATGACGCCGCACGCTGTTGCAATACCGGGTGGCTGGCTGCGGCGGTGCTGGTGGGCGTTCGCCACTGTCTGGCGTGCAATGGTGTCTGACGCTGGCGCGCTCAGCTTGCTGTTTGTGGG
>JANPCW010000342.1:0-3724 GCA_031431155.1 Janthinobacterium sp.
GCAGCACCGGATAGCCGATCCGATCCGCCTGCTCATTGAGGAAGTCGGCATCCTGAATTTCGCCGTGGTAACCGGGCACCAACGGTACGTTGGCCTTTTCCATCAGCGTCTTGGCGGCCGACTTCGAGCCCATCGCGCGCATGGCCGAGGCCGGCGGTCCGATGAACACCAGGCCGGCCTCAACGCAGGCATCGGCAAAGTCGGCATTCTCGGACAGGAAGCCATAGCCGGGATGAATCGCCTGCGCGCCGGTGGCCAGCGCGACCGCGATGATCTTGTCGCCGCGCAGATAGCTGTCCCTGGCCGCGGCCGGCCCGATCAGCACCGCCTCATCGCATACCGCAACATGGCGCGCATTGGCGTCCGCCTCCGAATACACGGCAACGGTCTTGATGCCCATGCGGCGTGCGGTGGCTGCGACGCGGCAAGCGATTTCGCCGCGGTTGGCGATCAGGATTTTTGTGAACATGCGTTCTTTCTGTTGAAAACGAGTGACTATTTAGCTAACCATGAAATATCAAAAACGGATTTGAGCAATTCCATAGGTATCCAAACCGGTGCAGGAAAAAATTCGAGGGTCAGAGTTTTTTTCACGCGCCGTTTGCGTGAAAATTACTCTGACCCCGACTGAGTAAGTTTTAGCAGCCGCACTTTTCCTTAGGCGCCGCATCCAGCGTCGCCGCGCGGGTTACCAGGCCGAGCTTGGCCAGCAGCGCACGGTCGTCTTCGGCTTCTGGGTTGCCGGTCGTGAGCAGTTTGTCGCCATAAAAAATCGAATTGGCGCCGGCCAAAAAGCACATCGCCTGCACCGCTTCGCCCATTTGACGGCGCCCAGCCGAGAGGCGCACGCGCGCCTTCGGCATCGTGATGCGCGCCACGGCGATGGTGCGCACAAACTCGAGCGGATCGAGCGGGTCGATGCCGTGCAGCGGCGTGCCTTCGACTTGCACCAAATGGTTCACCGGCACCGATTCCGGGTACGGATTCAGGTTCGCCAGTTGCGCGATCAGGCCAGCCCGTTGCAGGCGCGATTCACCCATCCCGACGATTCCGCCGCAGCATACCTTCAAGCCGGCGCTGCGCACCCGGCCCAGGGTGTCGAGCCGGTCCTGGTATTCGCGGGTCGAGATCACATTGCTGTAGAACTCGGGCGCGGTGTCCAGGTTGTGGTTGTAGAAATCGAGGCCGGCTTGCTTGAGGCGCTCGGCCTGACCTTCGGCCAGCATGCCCAGCGTGGCGCAGGTTTCAAGGCCGAGCGCCTTCACTTCGCGCACCATTTCCTCAACCTTTTCGATGTCGCGTTCTTTCGGGCTGCGCCATGCCGCGCCCATGCAGAAACGGGTTGCGCCGCTGGCCTTGGCATCGCGCGCGGCCTCGATCACGGTGTCGATGTCGAGAATTTTCTTGGCTTCGACGCCGGTGTCGTAGCGCGCCGCTTGCGGGCAATAGCTGCAATCCTCTTCGCAGCCACCGGTCTTGATCGACAACAGCGTGGCCAGTTCAACGTCGCCGGCCGCGAAGTTCGCGCGGTGCACTTGCTGCGCCTCGAACATCAGGTCATTGAACGGCAGCTCGAACAGGGCCAGCACGTCCTCCAGCGGCCAGGTCGCCGCCTCGGGCAAGGTGATAGGCGCCGCTGGCGGATGGAATGAAACCTGGGTTTCTTGTAATGGGGAGTGTGGCATCGTTATTCCTTCAGCTTCAAGTGGGTGCGCTACAAATTCAATCTCGGTTGGCTGGCCAGTTAGGCAGGCCGGTGAAATCCAGGTATTCGGCGGCTGCGGCGGCCGACGGTTGTGCCAGGCGCGGCACGCGCCCCAGCAGCGGGGCCGGGATGCGCAACAGCAGCGCTTCAATGTTCTCATCGACAAAGCGCATGTCGGGCTCAATCTCATTGGCGATCCAGCCTGCCAGCACCAGACCGCGCGCGCCAATCGCCTCGACCGTTAGCAAGGCGTGATTGATGCAGCCAAGGCGCACCCCGACCACCAAAATCAGCGGCAAGGCTAGCTGCTGGGCCAGGTCGGCCGTGTCAAAATCATCGGACAAGGGTACCCGAAAACCGCCGACGCCTTCAACCACAACGGCGTCGGATGCGGCCGAAAGCTCCAGGTAGGCGGCGATGATCGGCACCGCTTCGATCACGATGCCATCCTGCTCGGCCGCGATGTGCGGCGCGGCCGCCTCGCGCAGCATGTAGGGTGTGGTGAGGGAGGGCAGCATGTTGACGTTGCCGGCCGCAGCCAGATGGTCGGCATCGTCGTTGTGCAAGGCGCCATCGCGCAGCACTGCGCCGGCGGCCACCGGCTTCATGCCGCAGGCGCGCACGCCCGTTCGCACCAGCGCGTGCAGCAGCGCACACGAGATCAGCGTCTTGCCGATCTCGGTGTCGGTACCAGTGACGAAACAGGCAAAATTCGAGCGCTCGCCAGTTTCAGCCGGCGCCGGTTTCGCTTCCGTTTTAGTCTCAGTGTCAATTCCGAGAACAGTGCCAACAATGTCGTCGAGACTCATGTCAACGCCTCCTTTTCCAGCGTGTTCAACGCGCCGATCAATTGCGCCACCTGCGCCGTCGTATGCGCCCCCGACAGCGTCACGCGCAAGCGCGCGGTATCGGGCGGCACCGTGGGCGGGCGGATCGCGGGCACCCACAGGCCTTGCGCATACAAGGCCGCGGCAATCCGCAGCGCTTCATCGTTGGCGCCGATCACCACCGGCTGGATCGCGGTGGCCGATGGCAGGCGGCGCCAGCGTGTCAAAGCCAAGTCCTGGTCCATTTGCGCCACCAGCGCCTGCAGCTGGGCGCGCCGCGCCACACCCTCGGCGCCGGCGATCAAATCGAGGCTGGTCAGCAGGGCGTGCGCCAGCGCGGGCGCGGCGGCGGTGGTGTAAATGTAGGGGCGGGCGCGCTGCACCAGCGTTTCGATCACGCTGGCATGGGCCGCGACGAACGCGCCGCCGACTCCGGCCGCCTTGCCCAGCGTGCCCACGTAGACCAGGTGCTTTGACCGCAACCCAAAATGCTCAAGCGCACCACGACCGTTCGCACCCAGCGTGCCGAAACCGTGCGCATCATCGACCACCAGCCAGGCGCCATGCCGCTCGCACAGGGCCAGCAAGCCCGGCAGCGGCGCCAGGTCGCCATCCATGCTGAACACGCTGTCGGTGACGACCAGCTTGGTGCCGGCCGTGCTGGCCGCAAGCTGCGCGGACAAGGCTTCCAGGTCGGCGTGCGGGTACACCTTGACGCTGGCGCGCGACAGGCGGGCGCCGTCGATCAGTGACGCGTGGTTCATGGACTCGGAAAAAATCTCGGCACCGGGATCCGGGGCGGTAAGCGCCGTCAGGACCGCCAGGTTCGCCATGTAACCGGTGCAGAAATACAGCGCGCGGGCCGACTCCAGGTGGGGCTCGATAATTTGCGCCAGGCGCTCTTCGAGCTGCGCGTGGGCACGGCTGTGGCCGCTGATTAGATGCGATGCGCCGCTGCCCACGCCGTACAGGGATGCGCCTTCGCGCAGCGCCTCGATCACACGCGGATGCGCCGCCAGACCCAGGTAGTCGTTGCTGCAAAAGGCCAGCAGCGCGCGTCCGTCGACGGTGACAAGCGGCGCGCATGGCGTCTCGGCGATGCGGCGCCGGCGGATCAGGCTGCGCTCGGCGAGCGACTGCAACTGGCTATCAAGTGTATCGATCAAGTCCATGCTCAGTTCCCCATCACTTG
>JANPCW010000343.1:0-3166 GCA_031431155.1 Janthinobacterium sp.
GACGTTGGCGTTTTCGGCCCATTTGACCATGCCGCTATCGGGATGCAGGCCCGCCAGCTGGTCGCCAGCGATGCAGCGCAACAGCGTGGTCTTGCCGACGCCATTGGCGCCGATAATGGCGATCCGCTCGCCCGCTTCCACCATGATGCTAAATTTCCTGAACAGCTGGCGGTCGTAGGCTTTCGAGATGGCCTGCACGTCCACGGCCAGGCGGTGCAATTTTTTCTCGCCATCGAAACGCACGAACGGATAGGCGCGCGACGATGGCTTGATGTCGTCGACCTTGATTTTTTCGATCTGCTTGGCGCGCGAGGTTGCCTGGCGCGCCTTGGACTTGTTGGCGGCGAAGCGGCGCACGAACTCCTGCAACTCGGCAACCTTGTCCTTGGCTTTCGCGTTGTTGGCCAGTTGCTGGTTGCGCGCCTGGGTCGAGGCGAACATGTAGTCGTCGTAGTTGCCCGGATAAATCTTCAGGGTGCCGTAGTCCATGTCGGCCACGTGGGTGCAGACCTGGTTCAGGAAATGGCGATCATGAGAAATGATGATCATGGTCGAGTTGCGCTCGTTGAGCACATCTTCCAGCCAGCGAATCGTGTTGATGTCGAGGTTGTTGGTCGGCTCGTCGAGCAGCAGGATGTCGGGATTCGAGAACAGCGCCTGCGCCAGCAGCACGCGCAGCTTCCAGCCGGGCGAGACATTGCTCATCGGCCCCTGGTGCAACTCGGTGCCGACCCCGGCGCCCAGCAGCAGCTCGCCGGCGCGCGATTCGGCCGTGTAGCCGTCGTATTCGGCAACCTTGCCTTCGAGCCCGGCCGCGTGCATGTAATCGTCGTCGGTCGCTTCGAGGTTGGCGTAGATCGCATCGCGCTCGGCCATGGCGGCCCACATTTCAGTGTGGCCCATCATGACCACGTCCAGCACCCGCATCTCTTCGAACGCAAACTGGTCCTGGCGCAATTTACCGAGCCGCTCGTGCGGGTCGAGCATGACGCTGCCGGCCGACGAGTCGAGGTCGCCGCCCAGGATTTTCATGAAGGTGGACTTGCCGCAGCCGTTGGCGCCGATCAGGCCGTAGCGGTTGCCATCGCCGAACTTGACGGAGATGTTTTCAAACAATGGCTTGGCGCCAAATTGCATGGTGATATTTGCGGTAGAAAGCACGGGTAAAACCTTTAATGGCGAGAATGAATTAACCTATTATTTTACCATTGCACGCTCCAGCCATGTTTGAATCAGCCGCGAATCGCATGTCGCAGTGCTCTATTGCCGCATCCAGTCGCGCAATTGGTAGTACCAGTACCTCAACTGGGCTGCCAGCAAACCAGCCGGGCCACCCAGCGGGTAGACCTTGGGCATGGAATGCGGTGGTCGTCGAACCAGTTGGTGTGGCAAATCCCGCCATGCGTGGGATCGCGGTCGATCTGGTAATGATTGATGCGCCGGCGGAGCGGGCGCGTTTTCCGTGGCCCGATAGTAGCTGTCCACCGCAAGCAAGTTTGCCAGTCGCTTATACGTTGGCTAGCGTTGGATAATCGCGCATTGTCAGTTGAAAGCGGCTCGCATCGGACTCCAGGCTGGCCTGGGCGCCGAACGGCAGCGTGACCCGACTGCGGATGTGCCCGAATGGCAATCCGGTCAACACGGGTATCGGCAAGCTTGCGCGTAGAAACGCGAGCATCGCATCGAAATCGTAGCCGTTTTCGTGGACGCCGATCCGGTAGCCGGAAATATCACCCAGCAGCAAGGCTTTTTGCCGCCCCAGCACGCCGGCATACAGCAGCTGCAACAACATGCGCTCGACCCGGTACGGGTGTTCATTGATGTCCTCCACAAACAAAATGCCGCCATCGATTTGCGGGAAATACGGGGTGCCCAACAGATGCATGAGCATCGCCAGGTTGCCGCCCCATAGCGTGCCTTCCAGATTGACGACTGGGTTATTCTCGCTGGCCGCGGCGACCACGTGGGTCGGGCCGGCCAGGCATTTCCAGAAACTATCCATTGTCAGATCGTCAACGTCTTCGCGCGTGAAGTCGTCGTACAGCATCGGCCCGGCAAAGCTGACGGCGCCGGTGGCGGCCATCAGCCCCATGTGAAACGCCGTGAAATCACTGTAGCCGACGAACAGCTTGCCGCTGGCCGCCATCGCCTTGAAGTCGATCTGGGGCAGCAGGCGGCTGATGCCATAGCTGCCGCGCAGCGCCATCACCACCTGGACCTCGGGATCGTTGGCGGCTACCGTCAACTGGGCCAAGCGCCCGGCGTCCGTGCCGCCAAAGCGCAGAAATTTGGCGGCTGGATCGTAATAGTTATGGACCAGGCAGCCCTGTTCCTGGAGCCGCCGAATGCCGCGTTCGAGACCGGCTTGATCGGGCGTAAAACCGCCAGGTGCCACGATGGCGATGCCAATTCTAGGTGTAATCACAGAGTTCTTAGGAGTAGGCGGGTTAGTCGAATACCCGCGCCCGTCGTGCCTCTACGCGGTGTGGGACTGCAACGCCATAGTACCTTGCGCGTGAGCATCGATCAAGGCAAGCAGGCGTTCGATCAAGAGCGCCGGCAGATCGTGCCCCATTCCTTCAATTACGTGCAGCGTGGCCTGTGGCACCAGCCGCGCCGTGTCCACCCCGCAAGCGAGCGGCACCAGCGGATCGGCGGCCCCATGTATCACCATGGTCGGCACGCGCATCGCTTTGAGCAGGCAGACCCGGTCGCCTGAGGCCGCAATGGCCACCATTTGGCGCGCCACGCCGGCGGGGCAGACATTACGCTGCATCAACCCTGCAATCTGCTCGCGCAATTGGTTTGGCGGTGTCGGGAAGGCCGGGCTGCCGATGATCCGGAAGGTGTTGGCCATCTGCTCGATCACCTGCTGGCGGTCATGCGGATTGTTTGGCAGCCGCATTAACGCTCTGCGCGCCGCGCCGGTCGGGCCGGGCAAGCCGCGCCGGCCGCTACTGGACATGATGGAGGTGAGCGAGAGCACGTGCTCCGGGTGTTGCGACGCTAGAATCTGGGCAATCATGCCGCCCATCGAGACGCCGACCACATGGGCCTTGCCGATGTTGAGCGCAGAGAGCAGGCCGAGCGCATCGGCGGCCATGTCGCTCAAGGTATAGGCACTCTTCAACGGCCAGCGCACCAGGGTCTTGAGGAAGGCGAGCGG
>JANPCW010000344.1:0-8323 GCA_031431155.1 Janthinobacterium sp.
AAGGGCCGCGAATGGCTGTCCGGTTTCACGGGCTCGGTCGGCACCTTTATCGCCACCGCGACCTTTGCCGGCGTCTGGAACACCTGCGGCGCCTGAAATCACTGGTCGCGCGGTTCCAACCCGAACTGGTGTCCGAGCACCTCAGCTGGGCCGCCTTATCAGGGCGCCATCTGAACGACCTGTTGCCTTTGCCTTACACCCAGGAGGCGCTTGACGTCGTGTGCGACCACGTCGACCAGGTCCAGGATTGCCTGGGCCGGCAAATTCTGATGGAAAATATTTCCAGCTACCTCCAGTTGCGCCATTCGACCATGACCGAGCAAGCATTTATTTCCGAGCTTGTGGCGCGCACCGGCTGCGGCATCCTGCTCGACGTCAATAACCTGTACGTGAATGCAAACAATCACGGCATCGATCCGGTCCGTTATATCGATGAAATTCCGTGCGAAGCGGTCAAGGAAATCCATCTGGCCGGTTTTGAGCGGGTTGGCGCGCTGCTCATCGACACCCACGGCAACCGGGTCGCCGATCCCGTGTGGCAGCTCTACCGAACGGCGCTGGCCCGCCTCGGCCCGATCGCGACGCTGATCGAGTGGGATACCGACATCCCGCAGCTTGACGTTTTGCTCGATGAAGCACGCAAGGCCGATGAGATGCTCGAGGCCCAACATGGCGTCCCTGCGTGAAATCCAGCAGGCCTTTGCCTGCGCCGCAGTGGCCGACGATCCGGGCCGGTTCGCGGTGCGCTTTGTCGTCGATGGAGGCGGGCGCGCCGGAGCTGATCCGGACGAAAGGCTGGACGTCTACCGTAACAATGTTCTCAGCAACTATCGCGAGGCACTGCGCGCCGTCTACCCGGTGCTTGAGCGGCTGGTGGGCCGGCGCTTCTTCGACTACACGGCGGATCGATATGCCCGAGCCAACCCTTCAAGCAGCGGCGACATCCACCGTTTCGGGGCCGGCTTGCACGACTTCCTTGCCAGCTTCGAGCCTGCCGCAGTGATCGCTTACTTGCCCGATACGGCAAGGCTGGAATGGGCAATGCATACCGTGTTCCACGGCGCCGACCATGCGCCGCTGGAGCCGGGTCGCCTGGCCAAGCTCGCCCAGTGCAACGATGCGCAGCTGCGTTTTTCGCTGCATCCGGGGTGCCGCCTGCTATGTTCACGATTTCCGGTGCATCGTATCTGGGAGTTGCACCAGGAAGGTGTGGAATGGGACGATGCTTTCGATGTCGACAGCGGCGGCGTCATGTTGCTGGTCAGGCGGCGAGGTTTTGTGGTGGAACTCGTGCAGCTTGAAAAAGGCGAATTCGTGATGCTGCAAGGTTTGGCGGCCCGCCAGGCGCTCAGCGCGGCATGCGCCGACGCGCTGCAAGCGGACCCCAGCTTCGCGGCCGCACAATGCATGCACCGGCACATCGTTGAAGCGACCCTTGTGGACTTCAGTTGTTAACGGCGCGCGCGGAACTTGTAGCCCACGCCCCACACGGTCTGGATGTATTCAGGGTGACCAGGGGTCGGTTCGATCTTGGCGCGCAGGCGGTTGATATGGGAGTTGACGGTATGCTCGTAGCCGTTATGGCTATAGCCCCACACCTGGTCCAGCAGCTGGGTACGGCTGTAGACCCGGCCCGGGTTGCGGGCAAAGTGAACCAGCAGTTCAAATTCCTTTGCCGTGAGCGCCACTTCTCGGTTGTCGACCAGCACCTCTCGCTGCTCCACGTCGATCGTCAATTCCTCAAACTGGATAGGGCCCGACCCAGCCGGGGACTCGTTGCCCACCGTATCGACCAGTCGGAACAGTGCTTTCACCCGCGCCACCAGTTCCGGTACGCTAAATGGCTTGGTCACATAACAGTCGGCGCCGATCTCGAGGCCCAGCACGAGGTCAATTTCAGCCGACCTGGCGCTGAGCATAAGAATCGGCGTATAGCGATCGCTGGTGCGTATGCGCCGGCAGATTTCCAGCCCGTCAATGCCGGGAAGCATGAGGTCGAGGACGATCAGGTCATAGCGCTTGGCGCTTGCCTCGGCAAGGCCGATATTGCCGTTGCTGGCCAGTTTCACAATGCATGACAGCCTGCTCAACTGCAGCTTGATCAGTTGAGCAATATCATCGTCGTCTTCAATGACCAACACCTGACGGAACATGGCGTGACCGCCCTTCGATTCACAGTCACAATCATAGGCAATGAAATATCTTATACCAGCTTTGACGTCATTCGAAGCCCGGTTGATGCGCCAGCCATTTGCTCTCTTTGATCCTGCGCAAACAGCGTGCCTTCGCGGCCGGCAAAGCCTCCCCCAGTACCGAACCAGTCCTGTGACAGAAAATTGATTTTTTAGCGATCAAAGCGTGAATATTGGCTCGCATACTGATTTTTACGGCAGGCCACCGGTTTGCCTGTACTTCTTGACTCTTGACTACGAGATCAACAAGAAAAACCAACGCATTATTCAAGGGGCGGTTGCCGGCATGCTGGCGGCGGGATTTGCCTTAAGCGCGGCCAACGCGGTCGCCGCCGCCGGCGATACCGAAAAATGTGCAGGCATAGCCAAGGCAGGCAAGAATGATTGCGGCACCAGCGTCAGTTCCTGCGCCGGCACGGCCAAGGCCGACCGCCACGCCGAGGCCTGGATACTGGTTCCGAAAGGCACCTGTGAAAAAATTGCCGGCGGCCGGGTCCAGACATCGCAATACGCCAAGCACGGCGGCAAAGGCGGCGCCTAGTCTGGTCCTACGCTTAGCGAATCTCCCGGCCCGCGCTTGCAAAGCTGGGCCGGCACAGTGATTCAGAGGGGAACTGACATGGATCATTATTATTCAAACATAAGCGGGCCCGCCAAGGAGCGCGTCCGCGCGCTTGGGAAATTGATTGGGGCCGTTGACGGGGTCGTTCATGGGCTCGAATTTGCGGCGCCTGCGCTCGATCTGGGCATCCGGGTCCTGGTCGGCAGCGTCTTCTTCCAGTCCGGCCTGAGCAAGATCGCCAGTTGGGACACCACGCTGGCGCTGTTCGAGAGTGAATATGCGGTGCCGTTGCTGCCGCCGGTGGCCGCGGCCTACCTCGGCACCGGCGCCGAACTGCTGCTGCCGGTGCTGCTGGTGCTCGGGCTGGGCACGCGCCTGGCCGCACTGGCGCTGTTTGTCTTCAACTTCATTGCGGCCGTTTCCTATCCCGACCTGAGCCCGGCCGGGTTGAAAGAGCACCAGTACTGGGGTTTACTGTTGCTGGTGACCCTGTTTCACGGGCCGGGCAAGCTTTCACTGGACTATCTGCTGAGCCGCTACTTCCGGTCCGACGGGGACGCCACCCAAAGCGCGCCGCAGAGCGGGCCGGCGAGGCGCTGATATGGATGCCCAGAGCAACATCGTTGTCGTCGGCGGCGGCTTCGCAGGCACCACGCTGGCGCAAGAGCTTGAGCGCCGCTTGCCCGAACCGTACCGCGTGGTTCTGATCAGCGACGAGAGCTACACCACCTTCAACCCGATGCTGGCCGAAGTGGTTGGCGCGTCCGTGTTTCCGGAACAGGTGATCGCGCCGATCCGCCAGATGATCCGGCGCGCCCAGTTCATCATGGGCAGCGTGACCGATATCGACGTCGCGGCCCGAGTGGTCCATTGCAATACGCTGGCCGGCCAGCGCGCGATCGGGTTCGGGCAGCTCGTGCTGGCATTCGGCACCCGCGCCAACCTCGATCTGGTGCCCGGCATGCGCGCGCATGCGCTGCCGCTCAAGCTGATCGGCGACGCGATGTTTATCCGCAACCGCGTGCTGCAGCGCATCGCCCGGATTGAACTGGAATCGGACCCGGAACTACGGCGCCGGCTGGGCCGTTTCATCGTCATCGGCGGCGGCTTCTCCGGGGTTGAGGTGGCCGGCGAACTGGCCGACTACATCAAGAGCGCGCACCGCTACTACCCGCGGGTCGGCGCCGACGAATTGGCGGTCACGATCCTGCAAGACGGCGAGCGCCTGCTGCCCGAGCTGCCAGAAGCGCTGGGCGAGGCCGCCGCCCAATCGATGCGCGCGCGCCACATTGACGTGCGCCTCGGTGCGCGCGCGGCGAAGGTGGGGGCCGATGGCGTGACGCTGGCCAGCGGCGAGATGATCGGCGCTGCAACGGTGGTGTGCACCATCGGCACCAGCCCGAACCGGCTGGTCGAGATGCTCAAGAATAGGAAGGCACTGACCACCCAACGCGGACGCATCGAGACTGGCGACGACATGTCGGTCGGTGCGCTGCCCGGGTTGTGGGCGATCGGCGACTGCGCGCTCATCAGGAATGCCCAGACCGGACAGATGTCGCCGCCGACCGCGCAGTTCGCGGTGGCGCAGGCACACCAGCTGGCCGTGAACCTGGTGCGCCGGCTCAACGCGCAGCCGACGCTGCCGTTTGCCTACCAAACCAAGGGCATGATGGCGACCATCGGCCATATGAAGGGCGTGGCCCAGGTGTATGGGGTGAATCTCAAGGGCTTGCCAGCGTGGCTGCTGTGGCGCGCGCTCTACCTGATGCGGATGCCCACTTTCGGGCGCAAGCTGCGCATCCTGGTGGAATGGACCTGGGGCATGTTTTTCCCGACCGACATCACACATTTGCGCTTCACGCGCACCACCGAAGCGGACGACTCGCTGCGCCGAACCCCAGCGCCAAACGACAGCGCAGCGCCAATGCCGGCGTCGGCGGCAACCGGCCCGCCGAGCGACCGTGCGAGTGGCAATTTTTTATCAGGAGATTCCCATGTTGAACGGTAAATCAACGATAGTGACGGGCTCGACCAGCGGCATTGGTCTCGGGATTGCCGCCGCGTTCGCCGAACAGGGTGCCGACGTGCTGCTCAATGGCTTTGGCAACCCGGAAGAGATTGAGTCCACCCGGCGCAGCCTCGAAAAAAAATACAAGGTCAGGGTGCGCTATTCTGCAGCCGATATGAGCAGGCCCGAGCAGATCCGGGCCATGGTGGCGTACGCGCGCGAGCAGTTCGGCAAGACCGACATCGTGGTCAACAACGCCGGCATCCAGCACGTGGCGCCGATCGAGCAATTCCCGGACGATAAATGGGATGCGATCCAGGCCATCAACCTGTCTTCGGCGTTCCACTTGATCAAGGCCGTGGTGCCGGAAATGAGGGCGCGCCACTGGGGCCGCATCATCAATGTCGCGTCGGCGCATGGCCTGGTCGCCTCGCCGTTCAAGGCGGCCTATGTCGCGGCCAAACACGGAATGATCGGGCTGTCGCGTACGGTCGCGCTCGAGGTGGCCGACGACGGCATCACCTGCAACACCATTTGCCCCGGCTATGTGAAGACGCCGCTGGTGGACCAGCAGATCGCCGACCAGGCCAAGGCGCACGGTATCTCGCCGGAAAACGTGGTGCGCGACGTGCTGCTGGTGCACCAGGCGCGCAAGGAATTCGTCACGGTGCAGGAACTGGCCGGACTGGCGGTCTTCCTCAGTTCCGACGCGGCCGCTTCGATGACCGCCACTGCCATTGCGATGGACAACGGCTGGACCCAACACTAGAAAGGTGGCGGCCATGGATGACGCCAGACAAAAGGGAGATGGGCGGGGCGATGGCGCGCCGAAACAAATCGCCATCGCGCTGCAAGGGGGCGGCGCGCACGGCGCCTTCGCATGGGGCGTACTGGACCGCCTGCTGGAGGATGGGCGGCTGGCCGTGGAAGGCGTCAGCGCGACCAGCGCGGGCGCGATGAACGCGGCGGTGCTGGCCTACGGCTTGCTGCAAGGCGGGCCCGATGGTGCACGCGCGGCCTTGCGCGCGTTTTGGCGCGACATCGCGCGCGCAGCGGAACTGAGTAGCCCGTTTCGCAAGATGCCATGGGAAAAATACCTGGACGTGGGCCCGGCGCTCGACCGTTCGCCGATGTACCTGATGGTGGACATGTTTCTGCGCATGCTGTCGCCCTATCAATTTAACCCGTTCAACTTCAATCCCTTGCGCGATGTGCTCGCGAAACACGTTGACTTTGTCGCCTTGAGCAAGCACTGCCCGATCCAGCTTTACCTGTGCGCCACGAACGTCGAGACCGGCAAGGTGCGCATTTTTTCGAGTTCGGAAATTGGCATCGATGCAGTGCTCGCTTCGGCCTGCCTTCCGTTCCTGTTCCAGGCGGTCGAGATCGACGGCCAGTCGTATTGGGACGGCGGCTATATGGGAAATCCGGCAATCTTCCCGCTGATCTACAACTGCGGCACGCGCGACATCGTCATCATCCACATCAACCCGATCGTGCGCAAGGGCGTCCCCAAGACGGCCTCCGACATCCTCAACCGGATCAACGAGGTCAGTTTCAACTCGTCGCTGATGCGCGAGCTGCGCGCCATTAGTTTCATGACCATGCTGATCAAGCAGGGCAAGATTGCGCCCGGCGACATGAAGGAAATGATGATCCATTCGATCCGCTCGGACGAGACCATGAGCGCGCTCGGCGTATCGAGCAAGCTCAACGCCGATTGGGATTTTCTGCGCTCCTTGCACGACAAAGGACGGGCGCAGGCCGATGTGTGGCTGGCGGAAAATTACGAGAACATCGGCCAGCGTTCCAGCGTCGACCTGCAAAAGGAATTTCTGTGAGCGCGCCGCAACTTGACGCCATCGTCATCGGCGCCGGTCAGGCTGGGCCGTCGCTCGCGGTACGGCTGGCCTCCGAGGGCATGCACACGGTCCTGATCGAACGCGAGCACTTCGGCGGTACCTGCGTCAACGACGGCTGCACCCCAACCAAGACGCTGGTTGCAAGCGCCCGCGCGGCGTACGTGGCACACCGGGCGGCCGAGTACGGCGTGCGGATCGGCGGCCCCGTCATCGTCGATATGCAGGCCGTCAAGGCGCGCAAGGACCAGGTCGTCAAACAGTCGATCGACGGCCTCACGCAGTGGCTGGCGCGCACCGCGAACCTTCGGACTGTGCGCGGGCAGGCCCGCTTCGTTGCGCCGCACGAAGTGAGCGTGAATGGCGAGGTGCTCGAAGCGCCGATGATTTTCATCAATGTCGGCGGGCGCCCCATCGTGCCGGACTGGCCGGGACTGGCCGCGGTACCCTACCTGACCAACACCTCGATCATGGCGCTTGACACGCTGCCCGCGCACTTGATCGTGGCCGGCGGCAGCTATATCGGGCTGGAGTTCGCCCAGATCTACCGCCGCTTCGGCGCCGAGGTGACCGTGCTCGAGTACGCGGATCGGATCATCGCGCGCGAGGATCCCGAAGTATCGAGCGCGCTGCAAGCCATCCTCGAGCGCGAGGGCGTGAAGTTCCTGCTTGGTGTGCGCGACGCCGAGGTGGCGAGCGCCGGTGCGCACGCTCCGATCAGTGTGTCGCTCAACGCGCAGGGTAGCCGGCAGCGGGTGGCGGGCAGCCATCTGCTGTTTGCCGTCGGGCGCCGCCCCAACACCGATGGGCTCGGTCTTGAGCAAGCCGGCATTGCCACCGACGGGCGCGGCTTCATCGCGGTCGACGAGCAGTTGCGCACCAACGTGCCAGGCGTCTGGGCGCTGGGCGACGTCAACGGGCGGGGTGCGTTTACCCACACCGCGTACAACGACCATGAAATCGTGGTGGCCAACCTGCTCGACGGCGGCGCGCGCCGCGTCACGGACCGGATTCCAGTCTATGCGCTGTTTACCGACCCGCCACTGGGGCGGGTCGGCATGAGCGAGGCCGAGGTGCGCGCCAGCGGCCGGACGGCGCTGGTGGCGCTGATGCCGATGACCCGCGTGGCCAGGGCCAGGGAGCGCGGCGAAACGCAGGGCTTCATGAAGCTGCTGGTCGACGCCGACACCCGCCGAATCCTCGGTGCTTCCCTGTTATGCATTGAGGGCGACGAGGTGGTGCATGCGCTGCTGGAGGTGATGGCTGCCGATGTGCCATACACCGTCATGCAGCAGGCCGTGCATATCCACCCGACCGTGACCGAGCTGATCCCGACCATGCTGGCCGAGCTAAAACCGCTCGCCGCGGTGCCGCAGGAGCGGGCCTGAGGATCGACCCGCATTCGGGATACATCCTGCTCAGACGAATATGATCAATAACGACGCAGCGATCCAGGAGCTGTGCAAATTCCACCTTGGCGTCGTGGGGCACTGACAACAGACGGGGCGGCGATGGAAATCATGTTGGCCACTGCTGCATTCGCGCTCGCCGCGCTGTGCGCGGGCGTGATGGGCTTCGCGATCCAGCGCGGGGCGACCTGCACGGTTGCCGCGGTCACCGAATTGGTCACCCAGCGCAAGGTCAAACGCCTGGTCAGCATGGTGGAGGCGTCGATTTGGGTGGCCGGATGCCTGTTGCTGGC
>JANPCW010000345.1:0-2119 GCA_031431155.1 Janthinobacterium sp.
GCCAGCGGCAGCAACGTCACCGACAGCAATTACCTGTGGAAAACGGTGTCGCTGTTGCCTGCCGCCGAGTATCGCAGCGGCATGCTGGCGTTCGATGTCAAGCTCGGCGCCAGCGCGCTCTTGCTGCTGGCGTTGTTTTCGTACAGCAGCTGGCACATGGCGCGGGCGCAGATGGTCGAGCAAGCGGCGCGCCGGGACTTGGAGTCGAGGGTCGAGGAGCGCAACCGCGACCTTGCCGAGAGTCGGCGCCTGGAACAGGCCTTGCACGCCTCGGAGCTGTTTGCGCGCGCCACGATCGATGCGCTGGAGGCCGAAGTGTGCGTGCTCGACCAGACCGGCAGCATCGTCGCAGTGAATCAGGCATGGCAGGTGTTTTGCGATGAAAACAGTCAGGACGCCGCCGCCTGCCTGAAATGCGGTGTCGGCGCCAATTATCTGGACGTCTGCGACCGTGCCGGCGGCCCGCATTCGGAGCAAGCGGCGCCGATGGCGGCCGGAATCCGGGCCGTAATCGGCGGCGCACGACCCACCTTCGCATTGGAATACCAGTGTCCCTCAGCGGCCGAGCAACGCTGGTTCCGGGTAGGCGTGACGCGTTTTCAGGGCCCTAGCCATCAAGTGGTGCTCACGCATGAGAACATCACGGAGCGCAAGAAGGCCGAGTTCGAGCTGCGCCTGTCTGCGACGGTCTACAAGGCGATCGGCGAGGCAATTCTGGTGGCGAACGCCAACCGGATCATTGTTGCCATCAATCCGGCCTTTACCCAATTGACCGGGTATGGCGAAGCCGATGTGGTCGGTCAATCGACCAAGATGATTTCCGGCCGCCGCGATAAGAATCTCTACCGCGCCATGTGGCAAGAGCTGGAAAAGACCGGCCACTGGCAGGGCAAGATCTGGACGCGCCACAAGGATGGCTCGGAAAGCCTGGAATGGCTGCGGATTAACACGATCTACGACGAGCGCGGCGCGGTGCAACTGCGAACCGGCATGTATTCGACCATCACCGACCAAAAAATGGCTGAGCAAGCGCTGTGGGAACAGGCCAACTTCGACACGCTGACCGGGCTGCCCAGCCGCAGCATGTTTCACGATCGGCTGGAACAAGAGATCAAGAAAAGCCATCGCGCCGGCCTGCCGCTGGCGCTGATGTTCATCGATCTGGACCGTTTCAAGGATGTCAACGACACGCTCGGCCACGACATCGGCGACCTGCTGCTCAAGGAGGCGGCACGGCAACTGCGCGGCTGCGTGCGCGAGGTCGACACCGTGGCGCGTTTGGGCGGCGATGAATTTACCATCATCCTGGGCGCGCTGGACGACCCTGGCAAGGTCGAACGGGTGGCCCATAGCATCCTGCAAAAGCTGGCCCAACCTTTCAAGCTCGGGATGGAAACGGTGTACATCTCGGCCAGCATCGGCATCACGCTGTATCCGGTCGATGCGACCGAGATCAACGCCTTGCTCAAGAACGCCGATCAGGCGATGTATGCGGCCAAGAACCTGGGGCGCAACCAGTTTCATTACTTCACGCCGTCGATGCAGCAGGATGCGCAGCACCGGATGCGGCTGGGCAGCGATTTGCGCGGGGCGCTTGCCGGCCAGCAGTTTTACGTGGCCTACCAGCCGATCGTCGCGCTGGCGACCGGCTTGATCGAGAAGGCCGAGGCGCTGATCCGCTGGCAGCACCCCGTGCGCGGCCTGGTCAGTCCCGCCGAATTTATCCCGGTCGCCGAAGAGACCGGCATTATCAACGGCATCGGCGAATGGGTATTTCGGGAAGCGGTCAGGCAAGCGGCGCGCTGGCGCAGCTTGTATCATGGCCAGTTCCAGATTAGCGTCAACGTGTCGCCGGTGCAGTTTCGTAAGGCAAGCGTGCGTCACGATGCATGCTTTGGCGACCTAAAAAATAACGGCTATGGCAGCGGAGAAATCGTGATCGAGATTACCGAAGGGTTGCTGCTCGATGCGAGCGCCGCCGTGACCGACCAATTGCTGATGTTCCATGATGCCGGCATCCAGGTTTCCATTGACGATTTCGGCACCGGCTACTCGTCGCTGTCCTACCTGAAGAAATTCCATATCGATTACCTGAAGATCGACCAGTCGTTCGTGCGCA